>DATIOB010000810.1:0-7129 GCA_035473605.1 Conexibacter sp. | reverse complement strand
CCCTCTTCGCCGAGATCGACAAGTACGTCGCCTCCGGCAAGCAGCTCGACGTCGACGCCGGCGAGGCCGCCGAGGGCGCCGCCTGGCTGCAGGCGATCGAGGAGGAGAACGCGGGGGACATGACCCCCGAGCGCCTCGCCGCGCTGGAGAAGGCGGCCGCCGACGCGGTCGACTCGAACTCGCTGGAGGAGATGTCGGGCAGCCTGCTCGACGTCGTCGCGGCGAAGGCGCGGCTCGACGAAGAGTCGTCACCGACCGCCGGCCGCCGCTTCACCCGCTCCTGACTCGTCCTCCTCGCGCCTGCCGGCGCGAGCTGGCCAGCCAGCCAGAACCTGCGCCGCGCGGCCGGGCGCTGGCGTAAGCTCGCGGCCATGCTCGTCCACGATCGCCTGGGAGCGGGACCGCCGCTCGTCCTGATCCACGGGATCGGCGCCCGCCGCGGCGCCTGGGACCCCGTCGTGCAGCAGCTCGGCACCGCGCGCGAGACGTTCGCCGTCGACACGCCCGGCTTCGGCGACTCGCCGCCGTTGGCCGCGAACGGCGGCGCGCTGACGATCGACAGCTACGTCGACGCGTTCGAGCAGTTCTTCGCCGACGCCGGCCTCGACAGACCGCACGTCGCCGGCAACTCGATGGGCGGCGGGATCGCGCTGGAGCTGGCGCGCCGCGGCGCGGTCGCGAGCGCGACCGCGCTGTCGCCGATCGGCTTCTGGAACAGACTGGAGTCGAGCTACAGCCGCGCATCGCTGCTGCTGACCCATTTCCTCGCCGTCCGCGCCGGCGGCCTGCTCAAGCGCGGCGTCGGCAGCGCCGTCGGGCGGCAGCTGCTGCTCGGCCAGATGTACGGCCAGCCGGCGAAGGTCGACGCGGCCGCAGCCCGCCTCGACGTCGAGAAGCTGGCCGGCGCCCCCGGCTTCGAGGCGACGCTGCCGGCGCTCGGCGCCTACCAGTTCGCGCACGGCGAGCAGCTCGACGGCATCCCCGTCACGATCGGCTGGGGCACGCGCGACCGCCTGCTCGTCTCGCCGTCGCAGCCGCGGCGCGCGCAGGCGCTGCTGCCGCACGCCCGTCACGTGCCGCTGCCGCGCTGCGGCCACCTGCCGATGGCCGACGATCCGCGCGCGGTCGCCGATCTGCTGCTGGTCGCCAGCGGCGGCTGAACGGGCCACCGAAACGTCACGGCCGCTGCCGGGTTAGCAGCTACAGTCCCCCGACCCCCGTACTCCCGTCGCCACGCCGAAGACCAGTCGGCGCCGCGGCGGTCATCCCCCGAAAGGACACCCCGACGTGAAGCCCCGTCGCACGCTGGCCGCCGCCGTTGCGGGCCTGCTCCTCGCCGTAGCGCTGCTGGCCCCGGCGTCAAGCAGCGCGCTCGTCGCGGGCGTCGGCGATCAGAGCCCCTATCTTTTCGCCAACGACTACTTCAGAGCGATCGGCTCCGAACGGACGCGCGTGATCGTCGCCTACGACGTCGCATTGCGCAGGGACCAGAAGGCCGACCTCGAGGTCTGGATGAACGCGGCCGAGGCCGCCGACCAGGAGATCGTCGTCGCCTTCAACCCGCCGTCGACGATGTCGTGTCCGAACCTGAACGGCTCCAAGAGCTGCAGACCGGTCAGCTCCGCCAGCTTCACGAAGGCGTTCAAGGCGTTCCGCAAGGCGTGGCCGGGTGTCCGCATCATCCAGCCGTGGAACGAGGTCAACAACCTCACGCAGCCGACCGCGCACAGACCTGACGCCGTCGTGACCTACTACGACATCGTGCGCAGAAACTGCCGCGGCTGCACCGTGCTCGGCGCCGACATCCAGGACCTGCCGAACATGGTCACCTACACCAGAGCGCTGCTGGACAACTTCAGAAGACGCCGGATCCCGACGCCGCGGCTGTGGGGGATGCACAACTACACCGACACGAACCGCTTCGTGAAGGACGCCAACAGCAGCGTCCGCAAGCTGCTGAAGATCATCCCCGGCAAGGTCTGGCTGACCGAGACCGGCGGCCTGTTCCGCTTCCAGCCGCAGAACGCGCGCCAGACCTTCCGCCCCGACCTGCAGCGTCAGGCGAGAGCGATGGACGCCGTCTTCAAGCAGGCGATCAAGTACCGCAGCCGGATCGACCGCGTCTACCTCTACCACTGGTTCGGCGCCTACAGCAACAACCGCTGGGACTCGGGCGTGCTCGACGTCACGGGCGCGCCGCGCCCCGTGTACAACACGCTGCTGAAGTACACGCGCTACTTCGGCTGAAGGTTCGTGGGCGGGGCCGGCCGGTAGGCTTCCCCGCCCATGACCCGTCTGAGCGCCTACCTCCTCCCGACCGAGAAGCAGGCCCCGGCTGACGCCGAGGCGATCTCGCACAAGCTGATGGTCCGCGCGGGGCTGATCCGTCAGCTCGGCGCCGGCCTCTGGACGTACCTGCCGGCGGGTTGGAAGATCCATCGCAAGGTCGAGGAGATCATCCGCCAGGAGATGGACGCGATCGGCGGCCAGGAGCTGCTGATGCCGCTGCTGAACCCGGCCGAGCCGTGGCGCCGCACCGGCCGCATCGAGATCGACGAGATCTTCAAGCTCAACGACCGCAAGGGCACCGAGATGGTGCTCGCGATGACGCACGAGGAGATCGTCACGACGCACGTGGCGCAGGTCGTGCGCTCCTACCGCGACCTGCCGCAGATCCTCTACCAGATCCAGGTCAAGGAGCGGGACGAGCCGCGCCCGCGCGCCGGGGTGCTGCGCACGCGCGAGTTCCGCATGAAGGACGCCTACTCGTTCGACCGCGACGACGCCGGACTCGACGAGAGCTACCAGAAGCACATCCAGGCCTATGACCGCATCTTCGACCGCTCCGGGCTCGAGTGGTACCGCGTCGAGTCGGACGTCGGCATGATGGGCGGCACCGCCGCGCACGAGTACATGGCGCCCTGCGCCGCCGGCGAGGACGAGGTCGCGCTCGCGCCCGGCTACGCCGCCAACGTCGAGGTCGCCAGCGCCGACCCGCAGCCGGTCGAGCGGCAGGCGCCGCTGCCGCAGCCGGTCGAGGAGCACACGCCCAGCTGTACGACGGTCGAGGACGTCAGCCGCCGCCTCGGCGTGCCGCCGGGCGCGGTGCTGAAGGCCTATCCGGTGATCGCCTCCGGCCGTGGGCTCGTGCTCGTGCTCGTGCGCGGCGACCACCGCGTCAACGAGGTCAAGCTGCGCAACGCGCTCAGAACCGACGTGCGTCCCGCGACGCCCGACGAGTTCGCGACGAAGATCGGACCCGCCGGCTTCATCGGCCCGGTCGGCGCCAACGCGCCGATCGTGCTCGACGACGCCGTCGGCGACGGCGGCTACGTGACCGGGGCCAACCGCTCCGACTTCCACCTGCGCGGCGTCGAGCCCGGCCGCGACTTCCCGTTCGAGCGCGCCGACGTGCGCGCCGTCGAGCCGGGCGACACGGTCGGCGGCCATCCGATCCGGATCGAGAAGGCGATCGAGGTCGGCAACATCTTCAAGCTCGGCACCAGATACTCGACCGCGCTCGGGGCGAGCTACCTCGACGAGAGCGGCAGACAGCATCCGATCGTGATGGGCTGCTACGGCATCGGCCCGGCGCGGATCGTCGCCGCCGCCGCCGTCGAGCAGTTCCACGACGAGGCCGGGATCTCGTGGCCGCGCGCGCTGGCGCCGTTCGACGCCGAGTTGGTCGTGATCGCCAGAGGCGAGACGGAGGAGCGCGCCTTCGCCGACAGGCTCTACGAGGAGCTGCGCGAGAGCGGTCTCGACGTGCTCTACGACGACCGCGACGCCGGTCCCGGCGAGAAGTTCGCCGACGCCGAGCTGCTCGGCGCGCCGGTGCGCGTGACGGTCGGCCGCCGCACGCTCGCCGGCGGCGAGCTGGAGGTGCAGGTGCGGCGCGGGCGCGAGAGACTGTCGCTGCCGCTCGAGGGTGCCGCGGACGCGGTGCGCGAGCTGTGGGCGAGACTCCCGTAGAGGGTGGGGGCGCGCCCGGCGGCGCGCCCAAGCCCCCGCGCCAGCGGCTGACGTTCAAGCGCCTCTCCGGGCTCGACCGCTCGGGTCCGCCGCAGCCGGCGACGGTCGCCGGCGCGCCGCTGAACCCGTGGACGATCCCGAACGCGATCGGCTTCTTCCGCATCGCGCTGATCCCCGTCTTCCTCGTCGTCGCGCTGTCGAGCGAGGACGGCGTCGGCTTCTGGCCGGCGTTCCTCTTCGGCGTGATCGGCTGGGGCGACTACGCCGACGGGATCGCCGCGCGCGTGACGCGCCAGTACTCGCGCCTCGGCGCGCTGATGGATCCCGTCACCGATCGCCTGCTCGTGATCTCCGGCGTGATCGTCTGCTGGAACTTCGAGCTGCTGCCGCGCTGGGCGATCGCCGTCCTCGTCGCGCGCGAGCTGGCGATGCTCGTGATCGCGCAGTGGGGGCTGCGGCACGGGATCGACCTCGCGATCAACTGGCCGGGGCGGCTCGCCGTCGCGCCGGTGATGGGCGGTCTCTTCTTCCCGATGGCCGGCCTGCAAACGCTCGGCGAGGTGCTGCTCTACATCGGTCTGGCGCTGGCGCTGACGGCGACGATCCTGTACCTCCGCGACGGCCTGGCGCAGCTGCGCGCGCGCGACGTCGCGGGAGGACCCTCAAGCTCAAGTTGAGCCCCAGCGCTGACGGGGCTATACTGGTCCGTCCCGCCACCGTGCGCCTCGGATCGGAGCAACCTCAGTGATGGACACCTTCCCGGACCTCGGCTCCCTGACCGATCAGGAGCTGAAGGATCTCATCCAGCAGATGACCGAGGAGGAGATCGAGGTCTCCTACAAGCGTCGGATCCTGCATGGAAAGATCGACATCCTCCGGGCCGAGCTGGTCAACCGCCTGCGCAAGAAGCACGACAGCGGCGAGGACGTCATCTCGGGCGCGGACGTGGAGAAGCTGACCGACATCCTGTCGGGCCGTGTGCCTGGGCAGGAGGGAAGCTGACCTCCGTCGGCGAAGGAGAGGCCTGTGGCGCTCCACTGCCCTGAATGCGGCTTCGCCAACGCGGTCGGAGCGAACTACTGCCAGCGCTGCGGCGCGTTCCTGGCGACCTCTGAGCCTGCCTCCAGCGACGCGACGGCGACCTATCGCATCGGCGAGACCGGTGAGATCGAGCCGATCGAGCTGGAGGACGTCGTCGCGCGCGGCGCGGCGCTCGTGATCCGCTCCGGCGGCGGCCGCACCGGCGAGTCGTTCGTCGTCGACGGCGAGAAGCTGACGATCGGCCGCCGGCCCGACAGCGACATCTTCCTCGACGACGTGACCGTCTCGCGCGACCACGCGCTGCTGGTGCGGCGCGGCCGCGAGTGGTACCTCGACGACTGCGGCTCGCTCAACGGCACGTACGTCAACCGCGAGCGGATCGAGTCGCACAGACTCGAAGACGGCGACGAATTGCAGGTCGGCAAGTACAAGCTGGCGTATCTGTCCCGGTGACCCTGATGGCCTCGCAGATCCCTCACCCCGACGTCGAGCCAGAGGCTGCGACGCAGGCCGCCGTGCCCGCGCCCGACGCCGCGGGCGCTCCCGCTGCCGACGCCGCCGTCGCGCAGCCCCCGATGCCCGTCGAGCCGCCGGCCGAGCCGAGACGGCAGGCGCGGCAGAAGGCGCTGACGATCGGCGCCGTCTGCAAGGCGCTCAAGCAGGAGTTCCCCGACATCTCGATCTCGAAGATCCGCTATCTCGAGGACCAGAAGCTGCTGACGCCGCGCCGCACGCAGGGCGGCTACCGCGTCTACCAGCAGAGCGACGTGCAGCGCCTGCGCACGATCCTGCGGCTGCAGCGCGACGAGTTCCTGCCGCTGAGAGTGATCCGGCAGGAGCTGGCCGGCGGCCGCGCCGACGCCGATCCGGCGCCGGGCCCGTCGAGACCGGACGTCCGCCATCTGCGCCGCAGCGCCGTCGCGGTCAGAGGCCCCGGCGCGTCGTATTCGCTCGAGGAGGTCGTCGAGGAGACCGGCGCCGACCCGAGACTGGTCTACGAGCTGGAGGAGTTCGGCGTCATCCGCGGCGAGCACCGCGCCGGCCAGCGCTACTACGACGACACCGACCGCGAGATCGTCCGCGCCGTCACCGAGCTGGCCAGATACGGCGTCGCCGGCCGCAACCTGCGCGTCTTCCGCACCTCCGCCGACCGCGAGTCGGCGCTGCTGCAGCAGATCCTCGCCCCGGCGCTGCGCTCGCGCAATCCCGAGCGCCGCAGAGAGGCCGTCGAGACGCTCGAGAACCTCGCCGCCGTCGCGACGTACCTCAAGCACCTGCTGCTGATCCGCGACCTGCGCAGAATCAGCGGACCGTGAGCGCGCTCGGCGGCGCCGACGCGATCAACCTCCGGGCGCACATCCGCGACATCCCCGGCTATCCGAAGCCGGGGATCGTCTTCCGCGACATCACGCCGCTGCTGCTCGACCCCGCCGCGCTCGACGCCGCCGTCGCGCGGCTGGCCGCGTACGCCGCCGACCGCGACGTACAGCTCGTCGTCGCCGCGGAGGCGCGCGGCTTCATCCTCGGCGGCGCGATCGCGCGCGCGCTCGGCGCCGGCTTCGTGCCCGCGCGCAAGCCGGGCAAGCTGCCGGCGAGAACGGTCAGCGCCGAGTACATCCTCGAATACGGCGTCGACGCGCTGGAGATGCACGCCGACGCGCTCGCGCACGGCGCCAACGTGCTCGTCCACGACGACCTGCTCGCGACCGGGGGGACGGCGCGCGCCCTCTGCGACCTCGTCGAGCAGCTCGGCGGCCACGTCGTCGGCTGCGCCTTCCTCGCCGAGCTGAGCTTCCTCGGCGGGCGCGAGCGGCTGGCGCCGTTCGACGTCCACGCGCTCGTCGGCTACGCGAGCGAGCAGGCATAGCGATGCCGACGACGCGCCTCACGCGCACGCTGCCGGCGCCGCCCTCCGCCGTCTGGCGCGTGCTCAACGACCCGTATCACCAGGAGCGCTGGTGGCCGCGCGTGCGGCGCGTGGAGGACGTCGACCTCGACCGCTTCACGCAGGTGCTGGCGACGCAGAGAGGCAAGGGCGTGCGGGCCGACTTCGCGATCCTCGCGCGCGAGGAGGAGCGGCTGCTGGAGTGGGAGCAGCTGCTGGAGGGCTCGCCGT
>DATIOB010000809.1:0-2746 GCA_035473605.1 Conexibacter sp. | reverse complement strand
TCGGCGGCGCGCCGGCGGCGGCGGGCGGCGCGCGCGGCGGCGGTGCCCTGACCATTTGACTTGACAGATTCGATCGTATTCATCGACTTTGTGAGATCGCGAAGGGCGCCTGGCAGCCCTTCAGCCGGTGGGCGTCTTGGTCTAACCAGACTAATTCGATCAACTTACCATAGATTCTCCAGGTGGCAAGCGCGCTTCACGCGATCGACACGTCCAGAGGCTGCGCGGGGCGCGCCGATGTACCGAGGAGCGGAGGTCTGCTGCCGCTGGGCAGCGGCAGACCTGCGGTGCTCCCGACGGGCGGGCGTCGCGGGCGGGGCGGGCGGGCGTCAGCGGCGCTTGGCGGGGCGCGCCGGCGCGGCGTGCGACCAGGCCGCTTCGAGCGCGGCGCCGGGCGCGAGCGCCGCCCACTCCGCGGCGGCCGCGCGCAGACGCTCGCGGCAACGGTCGAGCGCCGCGGTGGTCAGCGCGTCGTCCCACCAGCGCTCGCCGGCGGCGCGGCGGAGGGCGGCGGGGTCGGGCGCGTGCTCGGCGGCGGCCCGGCGGGAGCCACCGGGCGCGGGCGCGAGCGCTCCGGCGCAGGCGTCGCAGACCACCCGCGTGAGGATCTCGGCCTGCATGATGTCGTCGCCGGCCTCGTCGATCACGTCGCGGCCGCGTCTGGTCGCCTGCGGCGCGCGGCGGCCGGCGACGACGGTCGCGTGGCGGAACATCCCGCCGGCGGCGAGCACGCCCCAGACGCCCTCGCGCAGCCCCAGCTCGTCCTCGACGATCAGGTGCGCGAGGTCGTGCGGCAGCTCGCCCGGCCGGCCGCCGACCTTGTTCCAGGCGCCGCCCTCGAACTCGACCACGACGCCGTCGGCACGGTGCAGCCGCGAGCGGTAGCGGCGCCCCTCCCCCTTGACGAACTCGACTCTGACCGCGCCGCGCGTCATCGGGCGGGATCGTAGCGAGGCGCGCGGGCGAGCCGGCAGCGGCGGCCCGCTACGCTCGACGGGTGAGCGACGAGCCGGACGATCCGCCGCCGGAGGCGGGCAAGCTCCCCACCGGCCGGCTCGCGCGGACGGCGCGGGTCGGTGGGCTCGTCGCCGGGCAGGGCATGCGCTGGGCCGGGATGCGCACCGCCAACCGCGTGCGCACGCCGGAGCGCGCCGAGGCCGCCCAGAACGAGCGCACCGCCGCGCTCGTCGGCCAGCTCGTGGAGCAGCTCGGGCAGATGCGCGGCGCGGCGATGAAGGTCGGCCAGATGATCTCGATGGTCGAGTTCGACGGCCTGCCCGAGGAGCAGCAGGACGAGCTGCAGCGCAAGCTCGCCGCCCTGCGCGACGACGTGCCGCCGGTCGCCTTCGCCGACCTCGAGAAGCTGATGCGCAAGGAGTTCGACGGCCCGCTCAGCCGCGTCTTCTCCGACTTCGACGAGCGCGCCTTCGCCGCCGCCTCGATCGGCCAGGTCCACCGCGCCACGACCGTCGACGGCGATGAGGTCGTCGTCAAGATCCAGTACCCGGGCGTCGCCGAGGCGGTCGAGACCGACCTGCGCAACGCGACGCTGCTGCTGCCGCTCGTCAAGCGGCTGGCGCCCGGTCTCGACGGCAAGGCGCTCGCGAGCGAGATGCGCGAGCGGATCGGCGAGGAGCTCGACTACGAGCTGGAGGCGCAGAACCAGCGCCGCGTCGAGCGGCGGCTGCGCGGCCACCCCTTCGTGCGCGTGCCGCGCGTGCGCACCGACCTCTCGACCCGCCGCGTGCTCGTCTCCGAGTACGTCGAGGGCGAGCGCTTCGAGGAGGTCCGCCGCGCTGAGGAAGCGACGCGCGACCGCTACGGCGAGATCGTCTTCCGCTTCTTCTTCGGGCTGCTCTACCGCGACCGGATCGCGCTCGGCGACCCCCACCCCGGCAATTACCTGCTCGCCCCCGACGGCCGCGTCTGCTTCCTCGACTACGGCCTGCTGCGCGACGTCGAGCCGGCCCACCTCGACGCCGAGCGGGCGATCGCCGTCGCCGTCCGCGAGCGCGACGCCGACACGCTGAAGGCGGCGCTGCTCAGCGGCGGCTACGTGCCCCGCGAGCGCGCCGGCAGAATCGACGCCGACCTGGCGCTGCGGCTGATGCGGGTCGCGATCCGCTGGTACGCGGTGCCCGGCGAACGGCGCATCACGGTCGCCGCCGCGCGCGGCGAGCCCGAGCGCGGCGAGCGCCCCGACGCCGCGCAGCGCGCCGCGATCAGAGCGCAGCTCAACCAGTTCACGCTGCCGCCGCAGGCGCTGCTGATCCGCCGCATGCACGGGATCGTCGCCGTCGTGCTGAGCCAGCTGCGCGCCGGCGCCGACTGGGGCGCGATCGCCGCCGAGTACCTGCACGGCGCGCCGCCGGCGACCGCGCTGGGCGAGGCCGAGGCCGAATTCCTCGCCAGCCGCGGCGGCCGCGCCGGCGCTCCCGCCTGAGCCGCCGCGCCCGCAGCACCGCGCGCACCCGCTCCCTAGTGACCCCCGCCGACCAGCCGGCGCAGCGTCGCGCTCAGCTTCGCGCGCGTTCTGACGTGTGCTCTGGAGGCGTGCAGCGAGCGCAGCTGGTGGGGATCGCGATCGAGGTCGTACAGCTCGCGGTCGCCGCTGCCGTAGCGGACGTACAACCAGCGGTCGGTGCGCACGGCGCGATAGGACGGTCTCGCGGACTCCAGCAGCAGCGGCCGCGTGGTGCGCTGCTGCGGGTCGCGCGCGAACGGCAGCAGCGAGCGGCCGTCGAGC
>DATIOB010000808.1:0-7761 GCA_035473605.1 Conexibacter sp. | reverse complement strand
CGCGCGCGACGCCGACGTCAGCTTCAGTCTCGCGGGCGCTCTCACGACCGGCCCGGGGCCGGGCTGCACCGGGGGTGCCGGCGGCGCGGGCGGCGCCGGGACGACCGGCTCGGTCACCGTGATCGTGCCCGTGACGACGGTCTCGTTCCCGGTTCTGTCGGTCACCGTGAGCGTCACCGGGTAGCTGCCGGCGCGGCCGTACGCATGCGTCACCGTCGCGCCGCCGGCGCCGCTGCCGTCGCCGAACTGCCAGGCGAAGCCCGCGATCCCCGACGCGTCGGTCGCGGTCGCGGAGAAGGTCGCGTCGGCGCCGCGCTGCACGGTCGCGGGGATGCTCGCGGAGACGACTGGCGCGCTCGCGTCGAGCAGCGCGGTCACGTAGCTCGACGGAGGCCCCGGGGGTCCGTCTCTCGCGGTGGGGAACTTGAAGCTCGCCAGGATCGCGTTGCCGGACTCGCTGCCGGCCAGCCGCGTGTACTGCAGCCCCACGCCCAGGTCGCTCTGCGAGAGCGACAGCGGGATCTCGGCGATCTGCGGCGCGAGCGTGCCGTCGGCGGCGATCCCGCGGCTGACGTACCCGCCGCCGCCGAGCATGCTCGCGCGGACCCAGACGGCGACCAGCGAGCCGCCGGCACCCGGAGCCAGGAACGGAAGCACGTTGATCTGGCCGCTCGCCGACCCGGTCGAGAGCGTCATCTCGGGCGAGAGCGCGCCGCCTGCCGACAGGCGCCGGGCGACGACGCTCCCGGTCATCTGCACGACGTCGACGCTGCTGTAGGCGATCGTCGCCGTCCCGTCCGGAGTGACCGCGACCGCGGCCGGCTGGCCGGCGAGGAACGACTGGAGCGAGCCGGCGATCGTCACGGGCGCGCCGGTGAGCGAGGCGCTGGACGGCAGCAGGGCCGCCCGCAGTCTCGCGGTCGTACCGCCCCCGCCGACCGACTCGGCCCACGTCACGACCGCGCCGCCACCGCCGCCCGCGAGCAACGGCAGGCTGCTCGGCCGCGAGCCGGCGATCGTTCCAGCTGCTTCGAGCGCGCCGGTCGCGCCGAATCGCGCGACGTGGACGGTGGCGCTCTCGTCGTCAGCTGAGACCGGGCCGACCCAGGCGATGCGCGCGAGCCCGTCGCCGCTGACGGCCGCGTCGGCGGCATCGATGCCGCCGCCCGCAGCGAAGACCTCGCCGAGGTCGGCGATCGGGCCGAGCGTGCCGTCGGCGGCGATCCGGCGGGCGTTCAGCACCGTCGCGTCGGAGTCGTCGACGGTCGGCCAGGCGACGAAGACGTCGCCGTCCTGCTCGGCCGCGACGACGGGCGTGCCCCGCAGCGTCGCCGTGGCGACCGTCCGGGTGGTCACGCTGCTGTCGGCGCCGATCCAGGCGACCGTCACGTCGGTGAGGTCGTCGTCCGCGGTCGGCTGCGCCCACGCCACGATCGATCCCGCGGCGGTCCCGGCCACGTCGGCGCTGGACGCGATCGGGCCGAGCGCCACTCGCGGGCCCCTGCCGCCGTCGGCGCTCACGCGCTGCGCGTACGCCGTCGGCGGCCCGCCGGCGTCGCTCGTGACCCAGACGACGGTCGAGACACCGGCGCCGTCGGTGGCGACCCCGCCGGTGCCGGCGAACGACTCACCTTCACCGAAGGTCGGCCCCGGCAGCCAGCCGACGGCGTGCGCGGAGGAGGCGCAGACGGCCCACGCGGCCACCGTCGCGATCAGCAGGACGAGACGGCGACTGCGTTGCATCAAGGCTCCTGGAACGTCGGACGGCGGCGACCGGCGGGCCCATCCGGAGCGCGCCGCCCTGCACCCTGCCAAGCAAGTCGGGCGGCGACAATGGACCCAGGTCCCCTTCCCCGAACGTCCGCCGCCGCGGCGCGCGGCCGCGGTCGCAGGCCCGTCAGCGGCGCGCGCTCGCGCGGCGTCTCGGCGCCGCTCTTCTCGCCGTCGCCTTGACGGTGCGCGTCGCGCTGGCGCGCGCGACGTGGGCGTCACCGCCGTAGCTGACCGTGAGTCGGCCGGCCGTGCGAGCGCGAGCCAGCGCGCGCGGCAGTCTCACCGTCGCCGCGAAGCGCCCTCTGGCGATCCGCGCCGTCGCCGTCCGTCTCACCGTTCTGCGACCGACGCGCTGCACCCACGTCACCGTGACACGGCCGCTCGCACGACGGTCGAGCGTGCCGCTCACCGTGACACGCGCCCCGACGCGCGACGCCGTCGTCAGCTTCAGTCTCGCGGGCGCTCTCGTAACAACGGGGCGCGGATCGGCGCCCGGGCCCGGTCTCGGCGCGGGGCCCGGACCGGGAACGGGCACGATCGGGTCGGGCTGCGGGATCGGTCTCACCGCGGGCACGGCGTCGTAGCGCGCCGTGAGCATCGAGAGCCCACCGCCGGGCGCCGGCGCGAAGCTCACCAGCAGCCCGTCGCCGGCGGCGCCGGTCGTGAGCGTCGTGCTCGCAGCGGCTTCGTTCACCGCCACCGGGAGCGGCACTGCCAGCACGTCGCCGACGGCGGCGCCGTCGGCGCCGATCACGCGGCTGCCGTACGTGAAGGCGACCTCGGGAGCGAGCGGCGTGCCCCGCAACCAGGTCGTGAGGACCGTGCCGTCGGCTCCGTTCGCCAGCAGCGGCAGGATGTCGAGACGTTCGCTGGGCGGCGTCGAGAGCATCTGGATGGGACCGAGCGAGCCGTCCGTCGCCAGGCGCCGCGTCACGAGCGGCCCGACCATCGCCGCGCTGTCGACCGCGGTCCAGGCGAACGTCGCCGTCCCGCCTGGCGCGAGCGTGAGATCGAAGCCGTTGAAGCCAGGCTCGAGCGCCTCGGCGAGCGTCACCGGCGCGGTGACGACGTCGCCGCTCGACGGCAGCCGCGCCGCCCGCCGCGCGAGCGCGCTCGGCCCGCTCAGCGTCTGCCACGCGGCGATCGCGCCGTCGGCGCCGGCGACCAGACTCGGCATGTCGGGGACGACGTCGCCGGTCAGCAGGACGATCTCGGAGGTCGCACCGGCGGGGTCGATCCGCGCGACGACGTCCTCCCCGCCGCCGCCCCCGGCGCGCGGCCGCGGCCACAGCAGCCGCGCGACGCCGTCACCGCTGACGACCAGCTGGATGTCGAAGGCCGCATGGATGCGGCCCAGCTCGGCGATCGGCGCCGCCGTGCCGTCGGCGGCGATCCGCCGCGCGCGCAGCAGCGCCGGCCCCTCGTCGGGGTCGTTCTCGGCCCACGCGACGAAGACCGCGCCGTCGGGCGCGACCGCGCCGACCGGCCGTCCGGCGAGGTCGCCGGGGAGCGTCGTCACGTTGCGGATCGGGCTGGGCGTGCCGGCGGCGTCGAGCGTCGTCGCCCGCACGTCGACGGCGCTCTCGTCCGCACGCCACGAGTACCAGGCGACGACCGTGGAGCCGCCGGCGATGGCGGCGACGTCGAGCACGTCGCCGCCGCCCAGCATCAGCGCGGCGCTCTCGGTCCCGTCGGGCGCGATCCGCCGCGCGACCACCTCGACCGACGCGGCATCGACGCCCTCCACCGCAGCGACGACCGCGGAGCCGTCGGGCCCGACGGCGACCTGCGGAAGCTCTCTCAGCGAGTCGGTCAGCGTCGGGCCGGGCAGCCAGCCGCCGGCCTGCGCGGAGACCGCTCCCACCCCCCACGTGACCAGCAGCGTCAACAGGGCGAGGACGGCACGGCGACTGCGTTGCATCGGGCTCCCACGGGCTCGGACACGGCGACCGGGCGCCCCATCCGGGCGCGCCCGCCCTACACCGTCGCGGACGGTGCGGGGCGGGGCAATGGACCCAGGTCTACATCAGCCGCCGCGGCGCGCGCGGTAGCGGCGGATCAGCGCGTTGGTCGAGCTGTCGTGCGCGAGGTGGGGATCGTCGGTCGACTCCAGCTCGGGGATGATCGCGTTCGCGAGCTTCTTGCCCAGCTCGACGCCCCACTGGTCGAACGAGTCGATCTGCCAGATCGTCCCCTGCACGAAGACCTTGTGCTCGTACAGCGCGACGAGCGCGCCGAGCGTGTGCGGAGTCAGTCTGTCGGCGAGGATCGTGCTCGTCGGCCGGTTGCCCTTGGTGACGCGGTGCGGCACCTGCGCCGGGTCGCCGCCCTCGGCCTCGATCTCCTCGCGGCTGCGGCCGAAGGCGAGCGCCTCGGTCTGCGCGAACAGGTTCGCCATCAGCAGGTCGTGATGACGGCCCAGCTCGTTGAGCGTCTGGTTGAAGCCGATGAAGTCGCCCGGCACGACCTTCGTGCCCTGGTGCATCAGCTGGTAGAAGGCGTGCTGGCCGTTGGTGCCCGGCTCGCCCCAGACGATCGTGCCGGTGCCGTGCTCGACGGGGCTGCCGTCGAGCCGCACGTGCTTGCCGTTGGACTCCATCTCGAGCTGCTGGAGGTAGGCGGTGAAGCGCTTGAGGTACTGGTCGTAGGGCAGCACCGCGACCGTCTCGTGGCCGAGCAGGTCGCTGTTCCAGATCCCCACCAGCCCCATCAGCACGGGCAGGTTCTCGGCCAGCGGCGCGCTGCGGAAGTGCTCGTCGAGCGCGTGGAAGCCGGCCAGCATCTCGCGGAAGGCGTCGCCGCCGATCGCGATCATCAGCGAGAGGCCGATCGCCGACGGGTACGAGTAGCGGCCGCCGACCCAGTCCCAGAACTCGAACATGTTGTCGGTGTCGATGCCGAATCTCGACACCTCCGCCGCGTTCGTCGAGACGGCGACGAAGTGCTTGGCGACCGCGCTCTCGTCGCCGCCGAAGGCCGCATGCGACAGCAGCCAGTCGCGCGCGGTGTGCGCGTTGGTGAGCGTCTCCAGCGTCGTGAAGGTCTTCGACGCCACGATGAAGAGCGTCTCCTCCGGATCGAGGTCGCGCGTCGCCTCGGCGAAGTCGTTGCCGTCGACGTTGGAGACGAAGCGCGAGGTGATGTCGCGCTGCGCGTAGTGCGCGAGCGCGAGCGTCGCCATCGCCGGGCCGAGGTCCGAGCCGCCGATGCCGATGTTGACGACCGCTCTGATCGGCTTGCCGGTGTGGCCCTTCCAGTCGCCCGAGCGGACGCGCTCGGAGAAGGCCGCCATCTTGTCGAGCACGGCGTGCACCTGCGGCACGACGTTCTCGCCGTCGACCTCGATCACCGCGTCGCGCGGCGCGCGCAGGGCGGTGTGCAGCACCGCGCGCCCCTCGCTGACGTTGATCTTCTCGCCCGCGAACATCGCGTCGCGGCGCGCCTCGACGCCGGCCGCCTCGGCGAGCCGCAGCAGCAGCGCGAGCGTCTCGTCGGTGACGAGCTGCTTGGAGTAGTCGAGGTAGAGGCCCGCGCCCTCGGCCGCCAGCCGCTCGCCGCGGCCGGGGTCCTCGGCGAACAGTCTCCGCAGGTCGATCTGGCCCTGCTCGTCGCGGTGGCGCTTCAGCTCGGCCCAGATCGGCGCGGTCGCCGCCGCGGTGTCGCTCACGCTGCTCACGGTCGTCGGTCTCCTGTCGGTCCTAGGCGGTGAGCGCCTGGCTCTTGGTCGCGATCTGCTCCAGCAGGCTCTCCCACGACTTCTGGAACGAGTCGGCGCCCTCCTGCTGCAGCCGCTCGGCGAGCGCGCCGACGTCGGTACCGGCCTCCTCGAACGCCTTCAGCACCTGCTCGGAGTCGCCGCCGTCGCGCGCCAGCGGCTCTCCCACCTTGCCGTGGTCGGCGAACGCGAGCAGCGTCTTCTCCGGCATCGTGTTGACCGTCAGCGGCGAGGCGAACGCCTCGATGTAGAGCGTGTCGGAGGCCTCCGGGTCCTTCGTCCCGGTCGACGCCCACAGCGCCCGCTGCGGCCGCGCGCCCTCGTTCAGCAGCCGCTGCACGCGCGGCGAGTCGAGCAGCTTCAGGTAGGCCGTGTACGCCTGCTGGACGACGGCGATGCCGAGGCGGTTCTTGTAACCGTCCGGAGCGGAGTCCTTGACGGCGACGTCCCAGCGGCTGATGAAGATCGACGCGACCGACTCGACGCGCGGGTTCAGCCCGGCCTCGACGCGGCGCTCGATCCCTCTCAGGTAGGCGTCGGCGGCGGCGAGGTACTGTCTCGCGTCGAACAGCAGCGTGACGTTGACGGGGATGCCGGCGAAGATCGACTCCTCGATCGCCGGCAGGCCCTCGGGCGTGCCGGGGATCTTGATGAAGAGGTTGGGGCGGCCGCCGCGCGCGTGCAGCTCCTTCGCCTGCGTCAGCGTCGCCTCGGTGTCGCGCACGAACTGCGGCGAGACCTCGAGCGAGACGAAGCCGTCGACGCCGTCGGTCTTGTCGTGGATCGCGCGGAAGAGGTCGGCCGCGCGCGTGATGTCCTCCAGCGCCAGGTCGAAGAAGGCGCCCTCGCCGTCCTTGCCGGCCTCGACCGAGGCGCGGATCGAGCCGTCGTAGGCGTCGCCGGCGGCGACGGCGTGCTCGAAGATCGTCGGGTTGGAGGTCAGCCCGGTCACGTCGCGGTCGGAGATGTGCGCCGCCAGCGTTCCGTCGCCGAGCATGTCGCGCGTGATGTTGTCGAGCCAGAGGCTCTGGCCAAGGTCGTGCAGGTCGCTCGTAGCGCTCATGAGGTGGGTCCTCTCGGGTCGTGCCAGCAGTCGTCGTCGGTCAGGAGGCGCTCGGCCTCCGCGGGACCCCAGGTACCCGGCTCGTAGCTGTGCAACGGGGTCGTGTCATCCAGGATGGCACCGACGACCCGCCAAGCGGCCTCGACGGTGTCCTCGCGTGCGAACAACGTCGCGTCGCCGCGCATCGCGTCGCCGAGCAGACGCTCGTACGGCGGCATCTCGTCGGCGGCGTGGTGCTGGGCGACCAGCTGCACGTCCTCTCCCGTCATCCGCTCGCCGGGGACCTTCGCGCGCGCCTGCAGCGCGATCTCGACGTTCGGCGAGAGCGTGAAGCGGAAGGTGTTGCGGCGCCTGTCGTCCTCGGGGTCGAAGACCGTCGCGGGCGGGTGTCTGAGCGTCACCAGCACCTCGGTCGCGGTGACCGGCAGCTGCTTGCCGGCGCGGATGTAGATCGGCACGCCGGCCCAGCGCCAGTTGTCGATGTGCAGCCGCACGGCCGCGAACGTCTCGACCGTCGAGTCGGGCGCGACGCCCGACTCGTCGCGGTAGCCGTCGAACTGGCCGCGCACGACGTCGGCCGGCTGGAGCGGGCGGATCGAGTCCATCAGGCGCGACTTCTCGCTGCGCAGGCCGTCGTGCGAGTTGGGGCTGGGCGCGTCGAGCGCGAGCAGCGCCAGCACCTGCAGCATGTGGTTCTGGACGACGTCGCGGATCGCGCCGGCCGACTCGTAGAACGAGCCGCGCCCGGCGACGCCGAAGCTCTCTGCCATCGTGATCTGGATGCTCTTGACGTGGTCGCGGTTCCAGATCGGCTCCAGGAACGAGTTCGCGAAGCGGAAGTAGAGGAGGTTCTCGACCGGCTCCTTGCCGAGGTAGTGGTCGATGCGGAAGATCGCCGATTCCGGGAAGTAGCGGTGCAGCAGCGCGTTGAGCGCCTGCGCCGACGCGAGGTCATGGCCGAACGGCTTCTCGACGATTACCCGAGCGTCCTTCGCCGCGCTCGACTTGCCGAGGCCCTCGACGACCGTCGCGAACAAGCTGGGCGGGATGGCGAGGTAGTGCGCCGGCCGTTGTGACCCGACGTCGGTGCTCATGCCGGCTTCTCCACGTGACCGCCGAACTGCTTCCGCATCGCGGACAGCACCTTGTCGGCGTACTGCTGGCTGCCCTGCGATGAGAAGCGTTCGAACAACGCGCTCGACAGCACCGG
>DATIOB010000807.1:0-14336 GCA_035473605.1 Conexibacter sp. | reverse complement strand
CCCCGTTGCCGATCACACAGGTCTTGCCGGGATAGAGGATTCCCGACGGCATCAGGTGCAGCTTCCACGTCTCGCCGTTGCGGACGATCGTGTGGCCGGCGTTGTTGCCGCCCTGGAAGCGGATCACCGCATCCGCCCGCTCGGCGAGCAGGTCGGTGATCTTGCCCTTGCCTTCATCGCCCCACTGGGCGCCCACGATCACGATTCCGGACACGCTGGACAGTGTAGGGAAGCCCTAACCGAAGCGGTCGCCCGCGAAGTTCATGAACTTGGGGTACTCCTTCTGGAACGTCAGGACGACGTCCGCGAGCCCGCCGTTGCGGTGCTTGGCGATGATGATGTCGGCCTCGCCCTCGCGCTCGGACTCTCTGTCGTAGTACTCGTCGCGGTAGATGAACATCACGAGGTCGGCGTCCTGCTCGATCTGGCCGGACTCGCGCAGGTCGGAGAGGATCGGTCTCTTGTCGGTGCGCGTCTCGACCGCGCGTGACAGCTGCGACAGCGCGATCACCGGCACCTGCAGCTCGCGCGCGAGGATCTTCAGCCCGCGGCTCATCTGGCCGACCTGCTCGACGCGGCTCTCGACGCGGCCGTCGGGGCGCAGCAGCTGCAGGTAGTCGACGATGATCAGGCCGAGCCCGCCTGGGTTCTGCTGATGCAGGCGGCGGGCCTTCGCGCGCACCTCGAGCATGCTCATGTCTGAGGAGTCGTCGACGTACAGCGGCGAGTCGGCCAAGCGCTGGCTTGCCTCGAGGATTTTCGGCCAGCGGTTCTCGGCCACTCTGCCCTTGCGCAGGTCCTCGCCCTTGATGCGCGCCTGTGAGGCGACGAAGCGCTGGGCCAGTTCGGCCTCGGACATCTCGAGCGAGAACAGCGCGACCGGTTTTCTGTGCTCGATCGCGGCGTTCTCGGCCATGTTGGTCACGAACGCCGACTTGCCCATCGAGGGGCGCGCGGCGAGGATGATCAGGTTGCCGGGCTGGAAGCCGCCGGTGATCTCGTCGAGGTCCTTGAAGCCCGACGGCGTGCCCGTCATCGACGTGTGCTGGACCGACAGCCGCTGCAGCTTGTCGATCTCGTCGTCGAGCACCGCGCCGATCGAGCGGAAGTCCTTCTGGCGGTCGTCGTGGGCGACGTCGAGGATGTCGCGCTCGGCCCACTCGACGACCTCGCGCGCCGGCGCGGCGTGACCGTAGACGTTGGCCTGGATCTCCTGCGTCGTCTTCAGCAGCCGCCGCAGCAGGGCGTTGTTGTGGACGATGCGCGCGTACTCGCGCACGTTGCCGGCCGCCGGGGCGGCGCCGGCGAGCGCATCGACGACGTTCGGGCCGCCGACCTCGTCGAGTCTGCCGATCGAGCGCAGCTGCTCGGTCACGGTCAGCACGTCGATCTCGCGGCTCTCGCCATAGAGGTCGAGCATCGCCTGGTAGACCGCCTGGTGCTCGGGGCGGTAGAAGTGCTCGGGCTTCAGCCCCTCGTTGATGACGAGGCCGTAGAGCGTCGTGTCGGCCAGCAGGATCGCGCCGAGCACGGACTGCTCGGCTTCGAGGTTGTGCGGCGGCGCGAGGGGGTGTTGGTGGTCGGTGGCGGCCATGCGTTCAGGTGGAAGTCCGCGTCGGCCGCACTGCGGCCGACGCTAGCAAGAGGCGCTAGCACACGGTCCGGACGGAACGGTCAATCTGCCGCTCTTTACGGGAGATTCGCGTGCAGCCCGCAACGAAGAAGCGCCGCGTCAGACGCGGCGCTTCGAACGAGGCAAGGTTCCGTGCAGTTTGCTGCGGGGCGCTGCTTACTTCTGCTCGACGACCATCGTCTTGACGGTCGCGTGCACGCCCTCGTCGACCTCGACGACGACCATGTGCGTGCCGATGTTGCGGATCGGCTCCTCGAGCTGGATCTTGCGCTTGTCGACTCTGAGGCCGCGGGCCTCGCGGATCGCGTCCGCGATGTCCTGCGCGGTCACGGAGCCGAAGAGGCGGCCGTCGTCGCCGGCCTGCTGCGCGATCGTCAGCACCGTGCGGCCGAGCGTCGCGGCGTTCTCCTGCGCGCGATCTCTGGCGTCTCTGGCGGCCTTGTCGGCGGCAGCCTGACGCTGCTGCGCGAGCTCGAGCGCGCCCTTGGTCGCCGGCTGGGCCAGCTTGCGGGGGATCAGGAAGTTGCGCAGGTAGCCGGGGGAGACGTCGACGACGGCGCCTCTCTCACCCAGCTGCTCGACGTCCTGAAGCAGAATCGCCTGGGGCATCGTCAACGCTCCTCGCGGTCGCTGCGGTCACGGCGGCCGCCGGCGCGCTCGGGAGCGCCCTCGGCGACGTACGGCAGCAGGGCGAGCTCACGCGCGCGCTTGACGGCCGTCGAAACCTGGTTCTGGTGGCGGCGGCAGGTGCCGGAGATGCGGCGGGAGCGGATCTTGCCGCGCTCGGAGACCATCTTTCTCAGGCCGTCGACGTCACGCCAGTCGACCTGCTCGATCTTCTCCTTGCAGTACGGGCACGGCTTGCGCCGGTTGGACCCGAAACCACCCTTCTTGTCACGCCGGCTTCTCGTCGGCCTTCTGCGTTGCTTCGCCACTCTTGGCCTTACCTCGGTTGATCAGAACGGAATGTCGTCGTCGGCGGGAGCTGCCGGCGCGGGAGCGGAACGGAAGTCCTGGGAATCGACGGGAACGTCGCTCCCACCGGTCACGTCACGCGGACCGGAGAATCCGTTGCCGGAGCCGCCGCCGACGTCGTCGCGGCCGCCGAGGAACTGCACGGAATCGGCGATGATATCGATCGCCTGACGTCTCTGCCCGGATTCTCTGTCGGTCCACTCGCGCCATTCGAGGCGTCCGTCGATCGCGACGGGGCGGCCCTTGGCGAGGAAGCGCGAGCAGTTCTCGCCCTGCGCGCCCCAGACAGTGACGTCGAAGTAGTTGGGCTTGTCCTCCCAGTCACCGGAGACGCCCTTGCGCCGCGTGTTGCACGCGATGCGGAGACTGCAGACGGCCATGCCGCTGCCGGTGTGGCGCAACTCGGGGTCACGCGTGAGGTTGCCGGTCATGACGACGCGGTTGATGTTCGTGGCGGCCATGAAGTGGCTCCTTTCGGCGGCAGATACCAGCGGCGTTCGAGTCTAGACCGCGTTCCGGGGCTGGCTGCCAGCCTGACCCCGGAAACTGCGCTGAAAGTTCACGACGGCGTGCGAGTCCTGTTGCAGAGCGCGCGCCGGTCGCGATTAAGCGACCGGCTGCTCGACCGGCTCGGCGACCGGGACGGCGCCGATGGCGCCGGCCGGCGGCTCGGGGGTCTCGCCCGGAGCGGCCTTGATGATCCGGTGGCGCAGGACGCCGTCCGAGATCTTCAGGTTGTACGACAGCGCCTCGACGAGCGCAGCCGGACCGCTGAACTGCAGCAGGTGGTACTCGGCGTCTCTCGTGTGGTCGATCTCGTAGGAGAGATGACGGATGCCCCACTCCTGAGCAAGCTCGATCGTGCCGTTGTGCTCGGCGATGGTCTGCTCGACCTCGGCACGGATCGTGGCTCGACGCTCGTCGTCGACCGACGTGCGGAGCAGGAGCATGAGGTCGTAAGTGGGGGTGAGTTCGGCCATGGGACTTTCGTCGGCTTGACAGCGGCGGAGCACTATACCAAGGGGGCGAACTTTGGCGTCCGGTCCCCTCTGTATGAGATGCCCGTCGACCGTTCCGCTCATGGCGCGTCCCCATCCGCGCCGCCGTCCCGCCGCATCCGCTGGGCCAACGTCGCCCGCACGGCGGCGGCCGTCGTGGCGATCCTGGGCCTGATCGCGTGGAGCCGCGGCGGTGGAGCTCCCGCGCCGCTCCCCGCCGCCGATGCGCTGAGCGCCCCGGTCGAGCCGGCGGTGAGCCCACCCGAGTCCGCGTCAGCGGCCGCGCCGGTCACGGAGAGGCCGCCGCCACGCCCGCGACCGGTCCCGAGACGCGCGCGGCCGCGCGACGCCGAAGCCACGCCGCAGCGGGCGCGCACGACGCCGCCGAGGCGATCGTTCGGCAGACGGGCTCAGGAGCCGTCAGCGCGGTCCCCGCGCGGCAAGCGCGTGAGCCGGAAGCCTCCGCGCGGGAAGCGCGTGAGCGGGACGCCCGCGAGCCGTGCGCCGGCTCCGGCGGCAGGCGCACCGCGGGTCCCGAGCGCTTCGGCTCCCGCGGCTGCGCCCGCACCGGCCCCGCCGCCGCCGAGCGCCCCGGCCGGTGGCGAGTTCGCGTTCGAGTAGGCGCGCCGCGACGGCTCAGCCGTCGTTGGCGCGCTCCTTCTTGCGGATGTCGGCGAGCTGGTCGTCGATCCAGTCGCCGGGATTGCGCTGCGTGACGATCCGCTTGAGGCCGTCGAGGCGCCGCTCGCGCTCCTCGCGCGGCATCGTCAGCGCGGCGTGGATCGAGTCGGCCAGCTCCTGGATGTCGAACGGGTTGACCGACAGCGCGAACTCGCCGAGCTCCTCGTGGGCGCCGGTGTTCTCCGACAGGATCGATACGCCGGCGCGCTCGTTCACGAGCGGACCCTCCTTCGCGACCAGGTTCATGCCGTCGAACATCGCGTTGACGAGCAGCAGGTCGTAGTTCTTGTAGGCCGCGACCGCCTCCTCGAGGTCGTCGCGCAGCTTCAGGTGGATCGGCATCCAATCGGGCGTGCCGTGGCGGTGGTTGACGACCGCGACGACCGCCTCGATCCGCTCCAGGTACTCGGCGTACTCGGGCACGTCGGTACGCGACGGCATCAGCTGCGCCACGAACGTGACGCGCTCGCGGAACTCCGGGTGCTGCTCGAGGAAGACGTCGAAGGCGGTGAAGCCGCGCAGCACGTTCTTCGACAGGTCGGCGCGATCGACGCGCAGGATCAGGTGCTCGCGGCGGCGGCGCAGCAGCTCGCCCTCGAACTCCGCGGTGCGCGGGCGCTTGGCGACCGCGCGCGTCTGCTCGGCGTCGATCGGCAGCGGGTAGGCGCGGACCCACACCTCGTGACCGTCCGGGCAGTGCACGACGCCGCGCTCGAAGTCGACCTCGAGGTCCATCAGGTCGCGGCAGCACTGGAGGAAGTTGCGCCGGTAGGAGCGCGTGTGGAAGCCGACGATGTCGTTCGCGAGCAGGCCCTCGTAGATCTCGGTGCGGATCTTCGTCGGCAGCACGCGCCAGGCGTCGGGCTGGGTCCACGGGATGTGGACGAAGTGGTGCAGGAAGACGTCGGGCCGCTCGCGGCGGATCAGGCCCGGGAGCGTGTAGAGGTGGTAGTCGTGGACCATCACGACCGGCTCTCTCTGGCCCTCGATCTCCTCCAGCACCGCCCGCGCGAGGTCCTCGTTGACGACGTTGTAGCCGAACTCGAACGCCTCGACCTCCTCGCGGCGGATGTCCGGCGCGTTGGAGAGATCCCACAGGTAGTGCTGGATGAACCACAGCATCGGGTTCGCGAAGACGTTGTAGAAGCGGTCGTACGCGCCCGGGTCGGAGGCGACGAGACGGACCTTGTAGCTGCCGCCGTCGGGCAGCTCGGCGACGAACGGTCTGCCGCCGTGCTCCTCCGTGACGGCGATGTCCTGCTCGGTCATCGCCGAGGCGATCCAGATCGCGTCGCGGTGGGAGGCGAGGCCGGTCAGCGCCGTGACGAGACCGCCGCCGCCGCGCTTGACCTCGCCGTCCTCCTGGAACGTGACGGGTCCGCGGTTGGAGACCAGGACGAGCGGTGCACCTTCTTCAGACGACAGGGGACTACCTCTCGAGCTCGGTGAATATCTTCAGCCAGTCGCGCAGCAGACGTGGCATCAGGAAGTGCTTGCGGATGTGCTCCTTGCCGGCGAGGCCCAGTCTGCGGCCGAGGCCGGGGTCCTGCAGGATCTGCTGGGCGCGCGCCGCGCACTGCTCGACGCTCCCGACCAGGAAGCCGGAGACGCCGTCCTCGACCTGCAGCGGGATCCCGCCGACGTCGCCGCCGATGAACGGCCGCGCCTTCCAGATCGCCTCCGAGACGGTCAGGCCGAAGCCCTCCCGCGTCGACTTCTGGATCAGCACGTCGGCATGCGACTGAAACGCGTTGACCTCGATCGCACCGACGCTGTTGAAGTTGTTGAGGATGTGGATTTCGGGGTCGCCGGCAGCGTGGGCGACCGTCGCGTTGAAGAAGTCCCAGCCCTCGGGGTCGTCGGTCGCCATCGAGCCGACGAGCGCGAGCTGCACCTCCGGCACGGCCTGCTTGACGATCCGGTAGGCGTCGATCACCCCGAGCGGGTCCTTCCACGGGTCGAAGCGCGACACCTGGCACATCAGCGGGCGGTCGACGTCGATCCCGAACTGGTCGCAGATGTAGGTCGAGTCCTCCGGCGAGAAGGCCATGTTCTTCGGCGCCAGCGGGTCGATCGCCGGCGGCACGATGTGGATGCGGCCGTCCATCCCGGGCGGGACGTACTGCCGCATGTGGAAGACCGAGTCGGGAAAGGTCTGGATGTACGGCAGCAGCCGCTCGATCGTCGCCGGGTTCGGCGTCGAGAGGTCGATGTGGCAGCGCCAGATCCAGTGGCGCGACTTCTCCGGCGCGAGCGTGTGCATCGCCGCCGGCTGCGGGTCGTGCGCGATCGTGATGTCCCAGCCGCGCGACAGCTCGCGCGCGTTCATCTCGTTGTAGCGGCGCCACGACTCCCACTGGTCCTCGCTCAGGTCCTGCGGGTTGCCCTGCAGCGCGTTGTGCATCACCTTGGTCGCGTTGAAGAACTCCTCGCGCCCGTAGATCACGTGCCACTCGACGTCGAGGCCGACGTCGCGCATCAGCGGGACCATCGTGTAGAGGATCTCCGAGACGCCGCCGCCGAACGCCGTCGCCGAGAGGTGCAGGACGCGCTTGCCGCGCAGCGGGTCCGCCAGCTCGCGGATCTCCTCGACGAGCGTGCGACCGACGATGCTGGCGTAGTCAGCGAGTGTCTTGTGGCCGACGGCTACGGGCTGGAGCATGGGCGCTTTGGCTCGGGGACTGGGAGCTGGCGCGCGGAGCGTACCGGCTGCACCGCCCCGCTGGAAGTGGTCAGCCGGGCCGCGTTCCGAGCGTCACCTCAACGGTGCGCTGTTCTCCGTCGCGCCAAACGTCGAGCGTCACGATCTCGCCCGGGGAACGCTCGGCGATCGCGGTCGCGAGATCGTTGAGCTTGCTGATCGCCGTGCCGTCGACGGCGGTGATGAGGTCGCCGCCGACGATGTAGCGCGAGCCCTGGAAGAGCACCTGCTCGTCGTCGTCGCCGGCGCTCAGTCCGGCGATCGCCGCCGGCGTGTCGTCGCTGACCGACTGCACCAGCGCGCCCGTCTCGCTCGGCAGCTCGAGCCGTCTCGCGAGCTGCGGGAAGACCGGGACGGTCGAGACGCCGATCCAGGCGTAGTCGACGCGGCCCTGCTCGGCGAGCTGGTCGAGCGACCGTCTGACGGTGTCGACGGGGATCGCGAAGCCGACGCCCTCGCCGCCGCCGCCGGTCGTCTGGATCTGGGCGTTGATGCCGATCACGCGTCCGCGCGCGTCGACGAGCGGGCCACCGGAGTTGCCGTGGTTGATCGCGGCATCGGTCTGGATCGCGCCGCCGATCGCGAAGTTGCCGCCGCTCGCGGCGCCGCCGGAGTTGAGCGAGTCGATCGTGCGGTTGGTGCCGGAGATGACGCCGATCGAGAGCGACTGCGGCTCGCCGAAGGGGCTGCCGATCGCCGCGACCGGCGCGCCGACGGTCAGCCCTCTGCTGGTGCCCAGCGGCAGCGGGCGCAGCGTCAGGTCGGCCGGGTCGACCTTGATCAGCGCGACGTCGGAGTTGAAGTCGGTGCCGACGATCTCGGCCGGCACCTGGTTGCCGTCGGCGAACTGGACGTAGACGGACTCGGCGCGTCTGAGCGCTCTGCCGTCGCCGTTGGTGATCACGTGGGCGTTCGTCGCGATGCGGCCGTCGCCCGATATGACGAAGCCGGAGCCGAGCCCCTCCCCGGTCGGCAGTCTGTCGCCTCTGTCGCCGGCGAAGAGGCTGATCACGGTCACCACGCCGGGCGCCTCGCGCGCGTAGATCGCGCTCGGGTTGAAGCGACCCTCGGCGAGCTGGGAGATCACCTCGACGCGCGTCGTCGCGGTGCGGACGGGGCCGCCCGCGAGGCCGTCGCCGGCGTCGTCGTCACCGCCGCAGCCGGTCAGCGCGAGCGTCAGCGCGGCGATGCCGGCGGGGAACAGCGTGCGGTGTGACGGCATCAGGCGGGCAGCTCCAGGGTGAAGACGGTGCGACCGGGGCGCGACTCGACGCCGAGGCGGCCGTGCATGCGCTCGGCCAGCTCGCTGGCGATCGCGAGTCCGAGGCCCGAGCCCTGCGCGTCGTCGGTCGTGTAGAACGGCTCGAAGATCTGCGACAGCGCCTGGCGTTCGATGCCGCTGCCGTGGTCGCGCACGGCGAGCCGCGCGTAGCCGTCGTCGCGCGTCGCGGAGACGACGATGTCGGTGCCGGCGGGCGAGTGGGTGAGCGCGTTGTCGATGAGGATCCGCATGATCTGGGCGACGCGGACAGGATCGCAGAGTGCTTCGACCGGCCTGCTCGTGAGCCGCACCTCGAGGTGGGCGTCGCGCTGCGCCAGCGTCGGCTCGAACTCGGAGCTGACCGCGCTCGCCAGCTCCGACAGGTCGACCGGCTCCGGCCGCAGCTCCAGCGAGCCGGCCTCCAGGCGCGAGAGGTCGAGCAGGTCGACGGTCAGCTTGCGCAGCCGCTCGACCTGCATCCGCACCTGCGCCAGGAACCGTCTGCGCGTCTCCTCGTCGAGCTCCTCGTCCTCCAGCAGCTCGACGAAGCCGCCGAGCGAGAAGAGCGGCGTGCGCAGCTCGTGCGACGCGGTCGCGATGAACTGCTTGCGCGCGCGGTCGAGCTGCGCGAGCTGGCGCTGCATGTCGTTGAAGGCGCGCGCGAGCTGGCCCAGCTCGTCGTCGGAGTCGACCGGGATCGGGCGCGAGAAGTCGCCGGCGGCGACCTGCTCGGCGGCCTCCTCCAGCCGCTTGACGCGCTGCGCCAGCGCGCGCGCCACCAGCCAGCCGGCCAGCACCGCAAGCGCCAGCGCGATCGCCCCGGCGATCAGGATCTGCTGGCGCACGACCGCGACGTTGCCCTCGACGTCGGTCGTCGGCGTCGAGTAGATCGCGACGTAGCCGATCTCGCCGTCGCGCTGGATCGGCACGGCGGCGACCGCGACCGGGTCGCCGGTGATCGTCTGCGTGCCGGTCTCGATGCGGCCGCTGCGCACGGCTTTCAGCGCGATCGCGTCGTCGGGCTGCTCGCGCTGCCCGCTGGAGTCGGTCACGAAGAAGGGGCTGGGAACGCCGCCGAGGCTGCCGATGCGCAGCAGCGTCACGCGCGCGTTGGCGCGAGCGCTCGCTCTGCGGACCGCGTCCTCCAGCTGCGGCGCGGTCGCCCGCGAGCCGGCCGTGTCGATGACGTCTCCGCTCGTCTGCTGCGCCGCGTTGCGCAGCTGCGTGACCTTCTCGTCGCGCAGGCGCGTCTCCAGCTGCGGCGCGATGTAGAGGTAGAGCACGCCGATCGCCGCGAGCGTGATCGCGAAGAAGAGGAACGCGAGGCGGTTCCGAAGTGAGCGCATCGGCGACGGGCGCAGCGTGCTGCGCTCAGGCGGAGTCCGTGTCGCGGAAGCGGTAGCCGACCCCGCGCACGGTGAAGAGGTACTCCGGTTCTTTCGCGTCGCGCTCGATCTTCTCGCGCAGATGGCGGATGTGGACGTCGATCGTGCGCGGGTCGCGGTAGGCCGAGTCGCCCCACACGCGTGC
The DNA here is from genome assembly GCA_035473605.1 of Conexibacter sp. Taxonomy (GTDB): domain Bacteria; phylum Actinomycetota; class Thermoleophilia; order Solirubrobacterales; family Solirubrobacteraceae; genus Conexibacter. Next base: position 4,557 of record DATIOB010000807.1, on the reverse strand, counting down.
GAGCAGCATGTCGCGCGTGAAGACGCGGCCGGGGCTGCGCGCGAGCGTCAGCAGGATCTCGAACTCGACGAAGGTCGTCGTGATCGCCTCGCCGCGGACGGTCACGGTGCGCTTGTCGGGATCGATCTTCAGCTCGTACGAGTCGAGCGTGCCGCCGTCGCGCTCGGCCGCGTGCGTCAGCTCCGAGCGGCGCAGCGCGGCCTTCACGCGGCTGCGGAACTCGCGCATCGAGAAGGGCTTGGTGATGTAGTCGTCGGCGCCGATCTCGAGGCCGACGACCTTGTCGATCTCCTCCGACTTCGCCGTCAGCATGATGATCGGGACGGAGCTGCGGCTGCGCAGGCGGCGGCAGACCTCCAGCCCGTCGAGCTGAGGCAGCATGACGTCGAGCACGACCAGATCGAACGGGCGCTCGTCAAAGCGCTCGAGTGCCTCCCGTCCGTCTGTCGCCTGGACGACTTCGTAGCCGTCTCTGCGCAGCGGGTAGGAGAGCAGCGTCTGGATCGACTGCTCGTCGTCCACCAGCAAGATGCGCGTGGATCGCTCGGTCATCCGCTTCCCGCCCGGAAGGTTAGTGGCATGGCGCACAGGCAGGAAGGCGGGTCGACCTGATCGGGTGGATAACCTCCGCGTGTGCTCGATCCGCGGATCTACCGCGCGGCGTTCCTCCCCATCCTCTTCGTGTTGGTGCTCGTCGGCTTCTCGCTGCGAGATCAGCCGCGCGGGGTCACGACGACGCTCGCTCCCGACGCCTTCGACGGCGACGCCGCGTTCGCGTCGCTCAACGCGCTCGCGGAGGCGGCGCCGAGCCGGCAGCCGGGCTCCGCGGGCGACCAGCGGATCGCCGACCGCGTCCGCACGGAGCTGAGAGCGAGCGGTTTCGACGTCAGCTCGCGGAGCCTGACGGCGCAGACGAGCGTCGGCGAGCGGCAGGTCGAGACCGTGCTGGGCCAGCGGACCGGCTTCTCCAGCCGCCGGATCCTCGTCGTCGCCCAGCGTGACGCGATCACGGGACCGGCGAAGGCGCAGCTGTCGGCGACCGCCGCGCTGCTGGAGCTGGCGCGCGTGCTCGGCGCCCGCACGCTCGACCGCACGCTCGTGCTCGCCTCCGTCTCCGGCGGCCCCGCCGCGGCCGAGCAGCTCGCGCGCGACCCGGGCGGCTCCGTCGACGCCGTGATCGTGCTCGGCGACATGGCCGGCACGCAGACGCGGCAGCCGCTCGTCGTGCCATGGGGCTCCGACGCCGCCGTCGCGCCGCTGGAGCTGCGCCGCACCGTCGAGACGGCGGTCGCGAGAGAGACGGCGATCCGTTCGCGCCGCGCCCGCCCGGCGGTCGAGTACGCGCGCCTGTCGGCGCCGCTGACGCTCGGGCTGCAGGGACCGTTCATCGCGCACGGGCTGCCGGCGGTGCTGCTGTCGGCCAGCGGCGAGCGCCCGCCCGCGGCAGGCCAGGAGGTCTCGGCCGCGCGCATGACCCTCTTCGGCCGCGCCGCGCTGCGCAGCCTGACCGCGCTCGACCGCTCGCGCGACATGCCGGCGCCGAGCGCCTACTTGCTGATCGAGAGAAAGCTGCTGCCGGAGTGGCCGGTGCGGCTGCTCGGCGCCGCGCTGCTGCTGCCGGTGCTGCTGGCCGCCGTCGACGGCTTCGCGCGCGTCCGCCGCCGTCACGAGCCGGTCGGCCGCTGGCTGCGCTGGGTCGGCGCCTGCGCGCTGCCGTTCGTGCTGGCGCTGCTGCTGACGCTCGTGCTGAAGCTGACGGGACTGCTGAGCAGCGCGCCGCCGGGACCGGTCGCCGCCGGCGAGATCGCGCGCGACGGGACGGCGCTGGCGGCGCTGATCAGCGTGCTCGTGGTGATCGTGCTCGGCTGGTTCGCGCTGCGGCCGCTGGTCGCGCGGCTGAGCGGCGCCAAGGGCGATCCCGCCGCGCCCGGCGCTGCCGCGGCCGTGCTGCTGGTGCTGTGCGCGATCGCGCTCGTCGTCTGGATCGTCAATCCGTACACCGCGCTGCTGCTGATCCCGGCGCTGCACCTGTGGCTGCTCGCGATCGCCCCGGAGGTGCGGCTGCACCCGTTCGCCGCGCTTGGGCTGTTCCTCGTCGGGCTGCTGCCGCCGCTGCTGGTCGCCTACGCCTACGCGCGCCAGTTCGGGCTCGACCCGGTCGAGCTGGTGTGGATGGGGATGCTGCTCGTCGCCGGCGGCTCGGTCGGCGTCTTCGGCGCGCTCCTGTGGGCGCTGCTGCTCGGCTGCACCGGCGCGGTGCTGACGATCGTGCTGCGCAACTGGAGCGGCGGTCCCGACGCCGAGGCGCACGTCACCGTGCGCGGTCCGACCAGCTACGCCGGGCCGGGATCGCTGGGCGGGACCGAGTCGGCGCTGCGGCGCTGAACCCAGGCCGCCGGCGAGACGAAGACGGCATACTGAAGCGATGCGGCGCGCCCTGCGGGCTCTCTCAAGTGTCCTGATCGTGGCCGGCGTGCTGCTGATCGCCGATGCGGCGGTCACGCTCGCGTGGCAGGAGCCGGTCTCGGCCTTCCTCGCCAGCAGGCAGCAGGGCAAGCTCGCCGACGAGCTGGAGCAGATCGAGCAGAGAGCGCCGACGCCGGTGCAGAGACGGGCGCTCGCGCAGCTCAGAACCGACAGACACCGGATCGCCTTCCTCGCGCGCGTCGCGCGCCGCACCGCGACTGACGGCGAGCCGTTCGGCAGGTTGCGGATCCCGTCGATCAACCAGGATTCGGTCGTCGTCAACGGCACGCAGCCCGACGACCTGCGGATGGGGCCGGGCCACTACCCGGACACGACCTTCCCCGGTCTCGAGGGGACGGTCGCGATCGCCGGCCACCGCACGACCTACGGCGCGCCGTTCCGCAACGTCGACCAGCTCGGCAAGGGCGACGAGCTGGTGCTGGAGATGCCGTACGGCCGCTTCACCTACGTCTTCACGAGACAGCTGATCGTCAAGCCGACGGCGACGTGGGTGACCAGAGACGTCGGCTACGAGCAGCTCGTGCTGTCGGCCTGCCACCCGCTCTTCAGCGCCGCCGAGCGGATCATCGTCTTCGCGAGACTCGTCAGAGTCGAGGAGCGCGGCGCGGCGCAGCAGAAGCCGCCGCAGCGCGCCGCCACCTCCTGAAAAGGAGAACATCGCCAATCGGCGGGAGACGTCTGGCCGGATGTCCAACCACGAACACGGTTGCTCATGTGCCAACGCCGGGCTGGCGATACGGAGGGTACGGACGGGCATCCGGCGACGGCGGGCCGCAGAAAGCGGACCGCCGTGTCTCATCGGGCGCCGACCCACGTCCGCTCATCCAATGGACACCAAGACAGTGAAGATCAACGACCTCAGAGCTCGCATCGAGCGGGCGGACTACGACGTGGACGTCGACGCGGTGGCGGAGGCGTTCGTCACCCGCATGCTCGTCGTGCACGGCGCGCTGCGGCGCGCCGACGTGCGCGAGCTGCTCGGCGACGCCTACGACGAGATCGGCGGCGGGCCGCGGAAGTCGTGCTCGTAGCCGCGCAGCGGTGCGGCCTCGGCCGCCTCGTCGCCGGCCGACAGCAGTGACACTCCGGGGCCCGCGTCGCCGGCCGCGCGCACCGTTCCGATCCAGGTGACCGGGGCGGCTCGCTCGGCCGCGGCGCGCGCTGTCGGCGGCACGCAGACGCACAGCTCGTAGTCCTCCCCGGCAGTCGCGGCGAACGTCGCGGGCGTCTGCCCGAGCGCGGTCGCGACCGCGGCGACGCCGGTCGCGAGCGGCAGCCGCTCCGCGTCGAGCGCGAGCTGCACGCCGCTGCGCCGCGCGATGTGGCCGGCGTCGGTCGCGAGCCCGTCGGAGATGTCGACCAGCGCGTGCGCGCCGGCGGCCGCCAGCGCGCGGCCGGCCGCGATCCGCGGCTGCGGACGCAGATGGGCCCGCACGAGCTGGTCGCGCACCCGCGGGTCGGTGACGACGTCCTCGCCGACAGTGCCGTCGAGCAGCGCGAGTCCCGCGCCGGAGCCGCCGAGCGTCCCCGTCACGCCGACGAGATCGCCGGGCTGCGCGCCGCCGCGCCCGACGAGCTGCTCGGCGCTGTCGGCCCAGCCGACGACCGTGACCGAGACGACCAGCACCGGTCCGCGCGCGAGATCGCCGCCGGCGATCGTGACGCCGCAGTCGCCGGCGAGCGCCTGCGCGGCGCGGAACAGCTCCAGCACGTCGTCCTGCTCCAGGCCGGGCGGCAGCACCAGCGCGAGGTAGGCCTCGCCGGGGTCGGCGCCCATCGCGCCGAGGTCGGAGAGCGCGCCGGCGAGCGCGCGGTGGCCGACGTCGGCAAGCGTCGCGGTCGCGCCCTCGCCCGAGCGGCGGAAGTGGACGCCGTCGACCATCGTGTCGACGGAGGTGACGGAGAACGGCCGCGCCCGCACGACGGCTGCGTCGTCGCCGAGGTGGCGGACGACGCGGTCGTGGTCATGCTGGAGGATCTCGCTCAGCGCTTCGATCAGCGCGAGCTCTCGCATCAGTCGCTCCGAGGCCGGCGCGGACGCCGACCGCTCAGCGGTGGCGGTAGACGATG
>DATIOB010000806.1:0-5328 GCA_035473605.1 Conexibacter sp. | reverse complement strand
CGTCGTCGTCGGTGACGACCGCCTCCACGCGCACGCCCGTCTCGGCGGCCACCAGTTCGGCGGCCATCTCGAAGTTCATCACGTCGCCGGTGTAGTTCTTGACGATGTGCAGGACGCCGGCGCCGCCGTCGACCGCCTGGGTGGCGGCGAGCATCTGGTCGGGCGTGGGGGAGGTGAAGACCGCCCCGGGGCAGGCGACGTCGAGCATCCCGGGCCCGACGAAGCCGCCGTGCAGCGGCTCGTGGCCGCTGCCGCCGCCGGAGAGGATCCCGACCTTCCCGCTCACGGGCGCGTCCGCTCGCACGACGAAGGCCGGGTCGTGCGAGATGCGCAGACGGTCGCCATGGGCGGCCGCGACGCCCTCCAGCGCCTCGCGCACGACCGCCTCGGGATCGTTGATCAGCTTCTTCATGGGGCGCCTCCGCCTGGCGTCCTGCCGGGAGGCCTGCCGGTCGTGCGGCCCTCGACGTCCTCGCCGGCGACGTAGCCGCGCGCGGCTCTGTCCTCGACCTCGATCTCGGTCACGCCCTCCTCCTCGACGCCGATGTCGGGCTCGACGCCGCGCGCCTTCAGCACGTCGCCGATGAAGAAGTCGTAGAGGAAGGCCGCTATCGACGCGCCGATCAGAGGCCCGACGATCGGGATCCACATGTAGCTGTTGATGTTGCCGTAGTCGCCTGGGACGGCGATCTCCTTCCAGCCCTCGATCCAGGCGACCAGACGCGGCCCGAGGTCACGTGCCGGGTTGATCGCGTAGCCGGAGTTGGCGCCGAAGGACAGGCCGATCGCGACGACGACGATGCCGACGATCAGCGGCGCGAGGTTCGACTTCGGCGGCTGGTTGTAGTTGTCGATCAGCGCGAAGATGCAGAAGACGAGCAGCGCCGTGCCGACGATCTCGCTGAAGAGCGGACCCCAGACGTTGCCGAAGTAGCCGGCCGGGAAGGTCGCGAAGATCGAGTAGGTGCCGACCGAGTCGGGCGTGCCGCGGACGATGTCGTCGGCTCGCTCCAGGGACTTGATCGACGGGGCGTACAACCAGTACAGGATGAGCGCCGCGACGAACGCGCCCAGCAGCTGCGCGATGACGTAGAAGGGCACCTTCGCCCACGCGAAGCCGCGCCGCAGCGCGAGCGCGAGCGTGACCGCCGGATTGAGGTGGGCGCCGGTGATCCCGCCGGCGACGTAGACGCCGAAGGTGACGCCGAAGCCCCACCCGAATGCGATGATCAACCAGCTGGCGGTGTCGAATTCACCGCGACCCGATTGCGGCAGCGCCGCGACCGCCATCGCGACCGAACCGACGCCGAACATGATGAGGCTGAACGTCCCGGCGAACTCACCGAGAGCGTCGCCGAAGTTTGTGCGCCGCCAAGCCGCATCGGGGCCGAACCGCGAAGTCCCGCCAGGCTTGGGCGCTGGCTGTGTGGGGGGCATGGATTCGATGTACCCCGAACGACCTGCCCTGACCCGCTTCCCGCGCGCCTGCTAAGAAGGTTGCCGACGATGCGCATTCCATTGCCAGAGCGGGCGTTCGAGCGCCCCTTCGACGTGATCGTGATCGGTGCCGGGATCAATGGCACCGGAATCGCGCGTGATGCCTCGCTGCGCGGCCTGAAGGTGCTGCTCGTCGACAAGCACGACATCGGCGCCGGCACGACCAGCCGCTCGACCCGGCTGATCCACGGCGGGCTCCGCTATCTGGAGCATCGGGAGCTGCCGCTGGTGCGCGAATCGCTGCGCGAACGCGAGGTGCTGATGCACATCGCGCCCCACCTCGTCCACCCGCTGTCGTTCCTGCTGCCGGTCTACGAGGAGCACAGACGCGGCACGAAGATGATCCGGATGGGGATGATGGCGTACGACGCGCTGTCGCTCGACAAGTCGATGTCGCGCCACCGGATGCTCAACCGCACCGAGGCGCTGCAGCGCGAGCCGGGTCTGCGTCGCGACGGGCTCAGGGGCGCCGCCGCCTACTACGACGCGCAGGCCGAGTACCCGGAGCGGCTGTCGCTGGAGAACGCGCTCGACGCGCGTCGGCTGGGGGCGGTCGTGCTGCCGTACATGCGCGTCGTCGAGCTGCAGCGCGGGCCGGCCGGGCGCGTCACCGGCGTCGCCCTGCACGACGAGCTGCACGGGCGCGACCACGTCGCGCACGGGACCGTGATCGTCAACGCGGCGGGGCCGTGGGTCGACCGCGTGCTCGGCGGGATCGAGCCGCCCGACCAGCGCATGATCGGCGGCACGAAGGGCAGTCATCTCGTCGTCGCCGCCTTCCCGGGCGCGCCGCGCGAGGCCGTCTACGCCGAGGCGGTCGAGGACGGGCGGCCGTACTTCGTCGTGCCGTGGAACGGGCTCTACCTGATCGGCACGACCGACTCGCGCTTCGACGGCGACCTCGACCGCGTCGAGGCGACCGACGACGAGGTCGCCTACCTCGTCTCGGAGACGAACAAGCTCTTCCCTGACGCCGGCCTGAGCGCGGCCGACGTGCTCTACACCTACGCCGGCGTGCGGCCGCTGCCGGTCGCGCCCGACGGCGACGAGGCGGCGATCACGCGCAGCCACGTGATCCACGACCACGCGCCGGGCGTCGAGGGGCTGCTGTCGATCGTCGGCGGCAAGATCACGACGTACCGGCAGCTCGCCGAGGAGGTCGTCGACGCGGTCGTCAAGAAGGTCGCGGTCAAGGCCGGCAAGTGCCGTACCCATCAGGTGCCGCTGCCGGGTGGGACCGTCTACCGCTTCGACGACTTCCGCGAGCGCTTCCACGCGACGAGCGGGCTCGAGCGCGCGACGGGCGAGCGGCTGCTGCGGATCTACGGCACGCGCGCCGCCGAGGTGCTCGACTACGCCGACGGCCACCCGGACCTGCGCGAGCCGTTCGACGCGCCGACCGGCGCGATCGGCGCCGAGGTCGCCTTCTCGCTGCGGACCGAGCTGGCCGAGACACTCGCCGACGTGCTGCAGCGCCGCACGATGGTCGGCTTCGGCGCCGAGGTCGGCCTCGGCGCCGTCGACGCGGCCGCCGAGATCGCGGTCCGCCACCTCGGCTGGAGCGACGCGCGCGCGGCGCGCGAGGCGGCCGGCTTCCGCGCGCAGGTCAGCGCGCTGCGGCCGCGTTACGCCGCGCAGGCGTAGCAGCCGGCCGGCTCGGCCATCGCGGCCAGTTCGTCGTCGAGCTCGCCGAGGGTGGCGAGCTCGAAGACGGGCGCGGCGGGCGTCGCGGCGGTCGCGAGCGCGGGGGCGACCTCGGCGAGCCGCGGCTCGCGCGGGTGGCCGTGCTCGGTCAGCTCGTGCAGGTAGGTGGCGATCACGCCGAGCGCGGCGCGGTCGTTGCGGTTGGTCGGTGAGGCGGGGACCCCGATGCGGGCAGCGGCCATGCTGCGCCCTCCTTGGTTCGATCAAGTTCGAACAACAAGGTAGCAGGTCGGTTTGAGAGTTGTCGAACTATGTGGGATCAGGGGGCGGCGGAGCTGGCGCCGGAGGGAGTCGGCTCCTGCTCGGCCGCCTTCGCCTGACCCTGCTTCACGATCAGCGCCGCGCCGGCGAGGCCGGCGCCGAGCTGCGCCAGCGCCCAGGCGGTGCCCCATCGCTCGCGGCCGCGGGCGGCGTCGAGCGACAGCGCGCCGGGGCCGGCGTCGACGATCGCGAAGACCGCCGCGGTCAGCACGAGGTTGTACTCCCAGCCGCCCTCGCTGACCCAGGGGCCCTTGTCTCTGTGGGCGGTCGCGACGGCGGCCGCCATCGTGCCGGTCAGCGCGGCGCCGGCCGCGGGCGTGAAGAGCCCGAGCGCCAGCAGCGCCCCGCCGCCGGCCTCCGCGGCGCCTCCGGCGACCGCCGCCTGCTTGCCCGGCGCCAGGCCCATCCCCTCGAACGCCTGGCCGGTCGCGTCGGGGCCGTGGCCGCCGAACCAGCCGAACAGCTTCTGCGTGCCGTGTCCGATGAACAGGCCGCCGATCGTCGCGCGCAGCAGCGCAAGTCCGAGCTTCATCGCGAGTCGCCTCCAAGCGTGTGGGAACCACCGAGCCAGCTCGCCGCTTCGCCGCCGCTCCAAACATCGGCGCGCCGGGTAGGGTCCCGCTCATGCTGCTCTCGGTCATGATCGAAGGCCAGGAGGACGTCACCTGGCCGCACTGGCTGGCGCTCGCCGCGACGACCCAGCGCCTCGGCTTCACCGGCCTCTACCGCTCCGACCACTACCTCTCGGTCGTCGACAGGCGCGAGCGCGGCGCGCTCGACGCGTGGGGGACGATCTGCGCGCTCGGCGCGGTGACGGAGCGGATCCGGCTCGGCACGATCGTCAGCCCCGCCTCCTTCCGCCATCCGTCGGTGCTGGCGAAGCTCGTCACGACCGCCGACCACGTCTCCAGAGGGCGCGCCGAGCTGGGGCTCGGCTCCGGCTGGTGGCAGTCCGAGCACGACCGCTTCGGCTTCCCGTACCTGCCGCTCAGAGAGCGTTTCGACGTGCTCGAGGAGCAGCTGGAGATCATCACGCGGCAGTGGCAGGACGAGCCGTTCTCCTTCCACGGCGCGCACTACTCGATCGATCAGCTCGACGCGCGTCCGAAGGCGCTCGCGCGGCCGCGGCCGCTGCTGCGGATCGGCGGCAAGGGCAAGCCGCGCAGCCTCGCGCTCGCCGCCCGCTTCGCCGACGAATACAACACCGTGCACATGTCGCCGGAACAATGCCGCGAGATCCGCGCCGGCCTCGACGACGCCTGCGTCGCCGTCGGCCGCGACCCGGCGACGCTGCCGCTGTCGCTGATGAACGGCTTCGTGATCGGGCGCGACGAGGCGGAGCTGGTCGGGCGCGCGGCACGCATCCTCGACTGGCTCGACCGCGAGGTCGACGTCGTCGAGCAGGAGCTGGAGGAGCTGCGCAAGAGCTGGATCGTCGGCACCCCCGACGAGTTCGGCGCGCGCCTGGACGAGTACACGGCCGCGGGCGTCACGCACGTGATGCTCCAGCACCATCTCTACGAGGACGACGACGCGCTGGAGCTGGCCGCGCAGCTGCTGGGGTAGGGGTGGCGGCGGCCGCCCGCCGCACGCCCGTCGGTTGTCCGCCAGCGGCTGGCGGGCCGCTCCATGGGAGCGGCCGCAGCCGGCTGGCAGCGTGGTCGCATGCTCTCGACCGCTCTCAAGCGCCGGCGCGCCGCGATCCTCGCCGGCACGCTGCTGCCGCTCCTGACCGCCGCGCCGGCCACCGCCTTCAGCGGCGACTGGAACCCGCTCCCCGGCCTCAACGCCGCCGCCGGCGGCGACTGGATCCGCGACTACGAGACCGGCCCGCTGCCGAGCACCGTCTACGCCGCGACCGAGGGC
>DATIOB010000805.1:0-2818 GCA_035473605.1 Conexibacter sp. | reverse complement strand
CGGCGGCATGATGGTCTACCTCTTCGCCGCGCTGTCGATGGAGGCGGTCGGCCGCGCCGGCGGCGCCGTCGTCGAGGAGGTGCGGCGCCAGTTCCGCGAACGTCCCGGGATCATGGACGGCACGCAGGAGCCGGAGTACGGCACCTGCGTCGACATCGTCACGAGATCGGCGCAGCGCGAGATGATCATCCCGTCGCTGATCCCGATCGTCGTGACGCTCGTCGTCGGCCTGCTGTCGGTCGAGGCGCTCGGCGGACTGCTGATCGGCGTGATCGTCGTCGGCCTCTTCATGGCCGTCTCGATGACCTCGGGAGGCGGCGCGTGGGACAACGCGAAGAAGCTGATCGAGGACGGCGCCTTCGGCGGCAAGGGCTCGCAGGCGCACGAGGCGGCGATCACGGGCGACACGGTCGGCGACCCCTACAAGGACACCGCCGGGCCGGCGATCAACCCGATGATCAAGGTCGCCAACATCGTCGCGATCCTGATCATCCCGTTGATCGCGTGACGTTCGTGTGACAACGACGGGCGCGCGCTGTACTCTCGCGTCCACAATCGTCGGAGGAGAGAACGACGCGTTGGACGGGCGGCCCTCGGCCGCCCGTTCGTCTTCTATCGTTGCGTCGATGAGCGGCGCGACGGCGGGGGTGGACGACGGATCGCTGCGCGGGCGGATCGAGCGCCACGTGCGCGAGCTGATCGAGACGGGCGCGATCGCGCCCGGCGAGCGGCTGCCGACCGAGCGCGAGCTGGCCGAGCGGCTGGGCGTCAGCCGCGTCCCGATCCGCGAGGCGATCCGCACGCTCTCGACGCAGGGCCTGGTGGACGTGCGCGGCCGCCAGGGGATGTACGTCGCCGCGCGCGACGTCGAGGCGACCGTCGACGAGCTGACCTCGGCGCTGCTGCGCCAGCGGATCGCGTTCGACGAGCTGTTCGCCGTGCGGCAGCTGCTGGAGCCGGCCTCGGCGCGCTGGGCGGCCGAGCACGCCGACGCGGAGGCGATCGCCACCCTTCGCGGCCTGATCGCGCGGATGGAGCGCGCGACGCACGCCGACCCGCCCGACAACGACACCGTGCGCTGGTGCGACAACGAGCTGCACCTCGCGCTCGCGACCGCCTCCGGCAACGGCCTGCTGCGGCGGGTGCTCGCCTCGATCCAGGGGCTCCACAGCGAGCACGTCGCCGATCCGAGACGGTTCCGCGGGCGCGCCGAAGGGGCGCTGGAGGAGCACCGGCGGATCGTCGAGGCGGTCGCCGCGCGCGACCCGCAGGCGGCCGAGACGGCGATGGCCGAGCACCTCTCGCACGTCGGCAGAGCCGACGCTTGGCGGATCGCCGATGCGCGACAAGGGGGCTGACCCCACCATCGTGTGGGGCGGTCCGGGGTAGGCGCGGCGACGCCGGTGGAGTAGACATCACCCCATGAAGCTGCGTCTCTGGCTGGTGACCGCCGCCGCGGGCCTCGTGCTCGCCGATGCGTCGATCGTGACACTCGCGCTGCCCGAGCTGCTGACGCAGCTCGACACCACCGTCGAGGGCGTCGCGGCGGTGATCGCCGTCTACACGCTCGTGCTCGCGGCGGCGCTGCTGCCGGCCGAGCGGCTGATGCGGCGGATCGGACCGCCCGCGCTCGGCGCCGGCGGCTTCCTCGTCTTCGGCATCGCCTCGGCGGTCTGCGCCGGCGCCGACGCGCTGACGCCGCTGCTGCTCGCGCGCGGGGTGCAGGCGCTCGGCGGCGCAGCCGGCCTCGTCGCCGCCTTCGCGCTGATCGACGGCGGCGCGCCGGCCGGCCGCCGCCACTGGCTCGGCGCCGCGGTGCTGTCGAGCGCGATCGGCCCGGCGCTCGGCGGCGCGTTGACGGAGGCGTTCGACTGGCGCGCGATCTTCATCGTGCAGGTGCCGCTGGCCGCGGTCGCGGCGCTGGCGGCGCTGAGCGGGCCGCGGTCGGTGCGCGCGGGCGGCGGTGACGCGGGCGACCCTGGCGCGGCCGCTCCGCGCGCGGCGGCGGACGGCGCTGGCCCGCGACCCGCCGTCGGCCCGACGGGTACGGCCGTCCACGAAATCGTCGACGAGACCCACGTCACCGCCCCGATCCGCGTCCGGCCTGCGCTCGCGCTGGCGCTGCTGTCGGCGGCGCTGACGGCGGTGCTGTTCCTGCTCGTGCTGCTGCTGATCGCCGGCTGGGCGATCTCGCCGCTGGCGGCGGCCGCGACCGTCACCGTGCTGCCGCTGGCGGCGCTGCTCGGCAGCCGCTTCGGCGGGCCGCCGCGGCAGCGCGCTGCTGCCGGCTCGGTGCTGGTCGGCGGCGGCGTGCTCGCGCTCGCCTGGCTGCCGGACGCCAACGTCGCCTGGACCTTCGTGCCGCAGGCGCTCGCCGGGATCGGCATGGGGATGGCGCTGCCGGCCTTCGCCGGCGAGCTGCTGCCCGAGCGCACCCCGCACGACGCCGCGTGGCTGCTGACGATCCGCCACGTCGGCATCGCGCTCGTGCTGATCGCCGTCGCGCCGCTGATCGCCAGCCAGCTCGACAGCACGACCGAGCGCGCGAAGGAGCGCGGCGTCGCGCTCGTGCTCGACGCGAAGCTGCCGCCGCAGGACAAGCTGGAGCTGGCGCCGAAGCTGCTCTCCGGGGTCGATGCCGAACAGCCGCGCGCAGGCCTCGACAGAGCGCTCGCGGTCAACGCGGAGATGTTCGACGGCGAGGACCGCGAGGTCTACGACCAGCTCTCCGAGCGCGCCGACGAGGTGATCGTGACGGCCGTCGGCGAAGCGTTCCGGCCGGCCTTCCTGATCGCCGGCACGCTCGCGCTGCTGGCCG
>DATIOB010000804.1:0-13603 GCA_035473605.1 Conexibacter sp. | reverse complement strand
CACTCACCACGACGACAGACGAGGTTCCGATGCAGCTGACGAACGCCTTCGAGATCGACGCGCCGCTCCAGCAGACGTGGCAGCTGCTGGTCGACGTCCCGCGCGTCGTGCCGTGCATGCCCGGCGCCGAGCTGGTCGAGGCGGTCGGAGACGATCGCTGGAGAGCGCGGCTGAAGGTGAAGCTCGGCCCGATGGCGATGACCTTCGACGCCGACGTCCAGCGCGAGCAGCAGGATGACGAGGCCCGTCGCGTCCGCCTCGCGACGCGGGCACGCGAGGTGCGCGGCCGCGGCGACGCCCGCGCGACGATCGAGTCGACGGCGACCGCCACCGCCGACGGCGGGACGCGCGTGGAGATCGTCACCGACGTGGCGCTCTCCGGCCGCGTCGCGCAGTTCGGCCGCGGCGTGATCCAGGACGTCGCCAACCAGCTGGTCGAGCGATTCACCGACGGCCTCCGAGCGCAGCTTGCGGCCGGCGCGGAGCCGGCCCCGGCCGGCGGCGGCGCCGCGGCGGCGGCAGCCTGCGCCGCGGCGACCCCGGGTGACGCCCCCGCGCCCGCGCCGGCCCCCGCGCTCGGGCTGGGCCGCGTCCTGCTCGCGACCGTGCGCGGGTCGCTGCGCCGCCTCGCCGTGCGCCTGCGGCTGCGCAGCACCTGACGGTCGCAGCGCTCGCGGGCAGGCTCGCGGTCGTGCGGGTGGCGCGGGCGCGCCAAGAGCTGCGGCCGGTGGTGATGGTCGGCGACGACGTCAACAGCGTGATCCTCAACGCGCTGCGCGCGCTGTCGTCATGACGTTCATCACGATCGTGATGGACATCTTCCGCGACCATGAGCTGTCGGGCGGATGGAAGGCGCTGTGGTGCCTCTTCCTGATCGTGCTTCTGTTCATCTCCGCGCTCGTCTACCTGATCTTCCGCGGCAACGGCATGCGCGACCGCGCGATCGCGCAGCAGCGTGAGATCCAGCAGGCGACCAACGCCTACATCCGCGACGTCGCCGCCTCGCCCGCGGACGAGCTGGTCAAGCTCAGCGACGAGTTCCAGAAGCTGAAGGCGAAGATCGTCAGCTGAGCGGCGCGCCGCACTGCTAACCTACAACCAGATGGTTGTAGATGAGCTGCCCGCGAAGGCGGTGGACGATCTCTTTCACGCGCTGGCCGACGCCACGCGCCGCGACATCCTGCTCCGCTGCGGGCGGGAGGAGCCGTCGGTCTCGCGGCTGGCCGAGGCGTACCCGATGAGCTTCGCCGCTGTGCAGAAGCACGTCGCGGTGCTGGAGCGGGCCGGCCTCGTCACCAAGCAGCGCAGCGGCCGCGAGCAGCTCGTGCGCAGCGATCCCCGCGCCCTGCAGCGGGCGCGGGAGGCGCTCGACGCGCTGGAGCTGACCTGGCGCGGGCGCGTGGAGCGGATGTCCGGCCTGCTCGCGGACGACATGGAAACGCAGACGAGAGGACATGAGAGATGAGCGTCACCAGCGTCGACAAGGACCTCGACAACCTGACCCTCACGCTGATCGCCGACTTCGACGCGCCAGCCGAGCGCGTCTGGCAGCTGTGGGCCGACCCGCGCCAGCTCGAGCGCTGGTGGGGGCCGCCGACCTATCCGGCGACGATGCAGCAGCACGAGCTGACGCCCGGCGGCAGCGTGACCTACTTCATGACCGGTCCCGAGGGCGACAGACACCACGGCTGGTGGCGGATCGAGGCGGTCGAGCCGCCCAGCTCGCTGGAGTTCACCGACGGCTTCGCCGACGCCGACGGGAGACCGAGCACCGAGCTGCCGACCAACGTGGTGCGGGTGCAGCTGACCGCGCACGACGGCGGCACGCGGATGCAGCTGCGCTCGACGTTCAGCACCCGCGAGCAGATGGAGCAAGTGCTGAGAATGGGGATGGCCGAGGGCCTGCGAGAGTCGGTCGGCCAGATGGACGCCCTGCTCGCCGCCTGAGCCGCGACGGCCGCCCGGCTACGCCGGCTCGATGTTCTGGTTGACGCGGAAGAGGTTCGCGGGGTCGTAGACGGCCTTCACGCGCGCGAGTCTGTCGTAGTTGTCGCGGTAGCTCGCGCGCACCCGCTCCTGCCCCTCGTCCATCATCATGTTCACGTAGGCGCCGCCGGCCGAATACGGGTGCAGCGCCTCGAAGTAGTCGATCGACCACTCCTTGATCGCCTCCTTGTTCGCAGGGTCGCCGTCGACCCCGGCGTAGACGGTCGCCCAGGTCGCGTCGCGGTAGCTCCAGGCGGTGTCCGACGGCGCGGCGTCGTGCGCGGCGCCGTCGACCGGGTAGAGGTGCATCGTCGACTGCATCGTCGGCATCGCGGCGCCGAAGCGGGCATGCGCCTGCGCCGCCTCCGGCGGGATCTGCTTGACGAAGTCGGCCCGCCAGTACCACTGGTCGCCGGTCGGATACAGCCCGTCGAAGGCGCTCTGCAGGTCGGGATGCCGCATCGGCTGGACGCCGTGCATCAGCGGCTCGGGCGTCCGCTCCAGCAGCGGCGCGATCGCCGCAGCGCCGGACTCGGCGTCGCCGACGTAGCACCAGACGACGCCGCAGACCTTGCGCAGGTGCAGCTCCTGCGGGAACGGCTCCGCCGGCGGGACGGTGCAGAAGGCGAAGAAGCCGTTGCACTCGCGCGGCGCCTGCGGCAGGAACTCGGCGTAGGCGCTCAGCACCTCGGCGCCCTGCTCGACCGGCCAGAAGGTCGGGCCGGCGAAGATCGTGCTGACCTCGTGCAGGCGGAAGAGGAAGGAGGTGACGACGCCGAAGTTGCCGCCGCCGCCGCGGATCGCCCAGAACAGGTCCGGATGCTCGTTCGCGCTCGCGCGCACCCGCTCGCCGCTTGCCAGCACGAGCTCCGCTTCGAGCAGGTTGTCGATCGACAGCCCGCACTTGCGCGTCAGGTGGCCGATGCCGCCGCCGAGCGTGAGCCCGCCGACGCCGGTCGTCGAGATGATCCCGCTGGGAGTCGCGAGGCCGTGCTCCGCGGTCGCGCGGTCGACCTCGCCCCATCTGGCGCCGCCGCCGACGCGGACGGTCCGCGCCTGCGCGTCGACCTCGACGGCATGCAGCGCCGAGAGGTCGAGCACGACGCCGTCGTCGCAGACGCCGAGCCCGGCGCCGTTGTGCGCGCCGCCGCGCACGGCCAGCAGCAGCTCGTGGTCGCGTGCGAAGGAGACGACGCTGGCGACCGCGTCGGCGTCCTGCGGATAGGCGACCAGCGCCGGGCGCCGGTCGATCATCGCGTTGTAGACCGTGCGCGCGGCGTCGTAGCCGGCGTCCTCGGGGCCGACCAGCCGCCCGTGGAAGCCCGGCAGCTCCCGCCGCGCCGACGTCGTCGTGATGGTGGATGTGCTCACGTCCGTCTCCTCGTGAATCGGTCCTGGTGAACGGTTCGAAAGCGAACGTACGGGCGACGGGATCGCCTGTCATGACCGGATCTGACCCAATTCCGGAGCGCCTGCGCGTCGGCCCGATCGACGCGATGGTCAAACCTGACTATCGTCGGCTGCGGCGTGCGCTCCGCGACCGACCTGCCCGACCCGCTCCGCCTCGCTTCGACCTTCCCGTTCGTCGGTCGCGCGGCGGAGCTGGAGCTGCTCCGCGCGCTGATGCCGACCGCCGCGGGTGAGCAGCGGCGCGTCGCGCTGCTGTCCGGCGAGCCGGGCTGCGGCAAGAGCCGGCTCGTGCGCGAGCTGGCCGGCGAGCTGGCGGGGCAGGGGACGCTGGTGCTCTACGGCGCCTGCGACGCGGTCGTCCCGACCCCGTACGGTCCGTTCGGGCAGGCGTTCGAGCCGCTCGTGCAGAGCGCGGCGTGCGCGCCGGGGGATCCGGTCGCGGCGCTGGGAGCGGGCGCGGGCGAGCTGACGCGGCTGCTGCCGGACCTCGCCGCGCGCCTGCCCGGCCTCGCGGCGCCGGCCGTCGCCGACCCCGACACCGAGCGCCACCGCCTCCACACCGCCGTCACCGCGCTGCTCGCCGACGCCGGCCGCCGGCAGCCGCTGCTGCTCGTGCTGGAGGACTGTCACTGGGCCGACGCCGGCACGCTCCTGCTGCTGCGCCATCTCGCGCGCACCAGCTGGGGCGGGCGCGTGCTGCTGCTGAGCACCTTCCGCGACACCGAGGTCGACGCGCCGCGCGAGCTGTCGGAGACGCTCGCCGACCTGCGCCGCTCCGACGACGTCGTGCGAATGCGGCTCGACGCGCTCTCCGCGACCGAGATCGCCGACTTCGTCGAGCGCGCCGGGGGCTGCGAGCCCGACGCGACGGTCGCCGAGCTGGCCGTGGCGATCCACGGCCTGACCGAGGGGAACGCCTTCCTCGTCTGCGAGCTGTGGCGGGCGCTGGTCGAGACGGGGACGGCCGTCGTCGGCGAGGGACGGCTCGCGCTCGTGCGCCCCCTGCACGAGCTGGCGACGCCGACGAGCGTGCGCGAGGTCGTCAGCCAGCGGCTCGCGCGCCTGCAGCCGGGGACGCGCGACCTGCTCGAGCTGGCCGCGACGATCGGTCCCGAGTTCGAGCTGGAGGTGATCCGCCGCGCCGCCGGGCTCGGCGAGCGGGAGCTGCTCGCGGCGCTGGAGGAGACCGTCGCCAGCGGCATGGTCGAGGAGCTGCCCGGGCCGCGGCTCGCCTGCCGCTTCACGCACGAGCTGGTGCGGCGCGCCGTCGTCGACCGCCTCTCGCACGCGCGCCGCGCCGAGCTGCACCTGCGTGTCGGCGAGGCGCTCGCGGCCGCCGCGCCGGAGCGGTCGCTCGCCGATCTCGCGCACCACTTCTCCGCCGCCGCGCCGCTCGGCGGCAGCGCGCGGGCGATCGACTACAACGTCCGCGCCGCGCGGGCGGCGAGCGCCGCGCTCGCCTTCGAGGAGGCCGCCGCGCGCCTGCGGACGGCGATCGAGCTGGGCGTCGAGGACCCGCGCGAGCGCGCCGAGACGCTGATCGAGCTGGGCACCGCCGGCAATCGCGCCGGCAACGTGACGGACGCCTTCGAGGCGTTCGCCGCGGCGGCCGCGATCGCGCGCGAGCTGGGCAGCGGCGAGCTGCTCGCGCGCGCCGCGGTCGGCTACGAGGAGGCCGGCTGGCGACCGGGGATCGTCAGTCGCGAGGCGAGCGAGCTGCTGGAGGAGGCGATCCCCGCGCTCGGCTCCGACGACAGCCCGCAGCTGCGCGTCCGCCTGCTCGCCGGGCTCGCGCGCACGCTCGACCGCCAGGGCGACCGCAGCCGCGGCGCGATCGTGCGCGGCAACGCGATCGAGCTGGCGCGCAGCCTCGACGACCGCGCCGGCCTCGCGAAGGTGCTCGCGCGCTCCTACTGGGCGCGCGGCATGAGCCCGCTGGAGGAGATCCTCGCGATGCTGAGCGAGGCGAAGGAGCTGGCCGCGGCGCTGGAGGACGCCGAGATCCGCGCCGAGGCGACGGCGTGGCGGGTGCCGACCTTCGTCTCGCTCTGCGACCTCGACGCCGCGCGCAGCGAGCAGGCGGCGCTGCTGCAGATGGCCGAGCGCACCGCGCAGCCGTTCATGCACCACGTCGCCGAGCACTACGGCTCGGCGATCGCGCTCTGCGACGGGCGGCTCGCCGCAGCCGAGGCGATGGCCGAGCGCTCGCACGAGTGGAGCCGGCTGCTGACGAGGCGCGACGCCTCCGGCACGTACGGCATCCAGATGTTCAGCATCCGCCGCGAGCAGGGCCGGCTCGCCGAGCTGGCGCCCGCGGTCCGGATCCTCGCCGGCCAGTCCGAGCGCGAGGGGCTGTGGCGCCCGGGGCTGGTCGCCGTGCTGGCGGCGCTGGGGATGGAGCGGGAGGCGCGGCGCGAGCTGGCGCGGATCACCGGCGACGGCATCGGCCGCTTCCGCGCCTCGCTGTGGACGGCGACGCTCGTCTACCTGGCCGACGCCGCCAGCATGCTCGGCGACGCGGAGGCGGCCGCGCTCGTCTACCCGGAGCTGGAGCCGCTGGCCGGCGCCAACGTGATGATCGGCCACCTCGTCTCCTGCTACGGCGCCGCCGACCGCTACCTCGGGATGCTGGCGGCGACGCTCGGCGAGACCGAGCGCGCCGCGGCCCACTTCGAGCGGGCGCTCGCGCTCAACCGGCGGATGGGGATGGCGACGTGGATCGCGCACACCGCCTACGAGTACGCGCGCCTGCTGCAGCGGCGCGGGCGCGGCGACGACCGCGCGCGGGCGCAGGCGCTCGCCGCCGAGGCCGCCGCGCTGGCGCAGCGGATCGGCATGCGCGACCTGCGGGCGCGGGTCGGCGCGCTCGGCGCGACGACGACCACGACGGCCGCGGCGCGGCCGGCGACGAGCGACCGCGGCGGGCTCCCGAACGGGCTCTCGCCGCGCGAGGCGCAGATCCTCGGCCTCGTCGCGCAGGGGCTGAGCAACAAGGAGATCGGCGGCACGCTCGCGATCAGCGAGCACACCGCCGCCAACCACATCCGCAGCATCCTGCGCAAGACCGATTGCGCCAACCGCACCGAGGCGGCGTCTTTCGCCCATCGCCACGGCCTCGCCGGGTCTACTATCTAGAGCATGCCGCTGTACGTGATCGAGCGGACCTTCGCCGACAAGCTCGACCTCACCGACGACGACGTCGAACTGATCGAGGCGGTCAACGGCGACGAAGGCGTCCGCTGGCTGTTCTCTTTCCTCAGCGCCGACAGACGCCGCACCTACTGCCTCTACGAGGCGCCGTCGCCCGACGCGATCCTCGCGGCCGCGCACAAGGCCGACGTGCCCGCGGACGCGATCGTCGAGGTGAGCGCGGCGACGCCGCAGTTCTCCGGGCGCCTGCGCGACTGGGCCGACTCGGTCACGCCCTAGCGGCCCTTCGCCGCCGCGCTTCACCGCGGCGCTTCACCGCGGCGCTTCGTCGGGGCGTGCGAACGCGCCGAGAAAGAATCTTGATCACCTGTTGTTAGGCCGCCCTTACTTGTGTTAGGTTGCCCTAAGAGCCTGTACGGGCTCGAACAGGGGGTGCGGGTCGAGCCCGCGCCAAGAAATCACAGAACAAGGGGAGTTCCCATGTCACGCAGACGTTCGTCCCGCGTGGGCGTCCTGCTGTCCCTTGCCGCAACGATCGTGGCGTTCGCCTTCGTCGTCCCGTCGGCCGCGTCGGCCGGTCAGGTCGACTGGGACCTGCGCGCGAGCTGGCTCAGATACGTCACGAGATGGGGCGGCAGAACCGTCGCCGTCAGCCCGGGCACGTTCTCGTCGCCGACGCTGACGCTGCCGCAGGTCGGCACCGGCGCGGGCACCACCGCGCAGTACGACGGCGGCTTCCGCTCGACGATCGCGCTGCACGGCGTCGACGTCCGGATCGAGGACATCTCGGTCGACTACAACACCGGCGCGGTCGTCGGCAACGGTCACTACACGCCGCTGCTGAGCAGAACGATCTCGTTCACCGGCTGGAACCTCTTCACGCTCACGGGCGGGACGAAGTCGACCACCGGCACCCCGAAGACGTGGTACGGCGCGACCGCCGCGCTGACCGCCAACGGCGCGACCGTCTTCAACGGCGGCTCCAACGGCTCCTACGCCGCGGGCCAGGAGTTCGGCACGTTCGAGGCGGAGGGCGACTTCTAGCCCCGTCGCCGCGGACCGCCGCGGCACAGCAGCAGAGCACGAGCCGGCCGGGTCATCCCCGGTCGGCTCGTCGCAGTTGGGTGACGCGCGGGGGACGCGGACATGAGACCGGAACGAGGAGTGCGATCGCAGTGAGACGAACGAAGGCGACGTTGGCGGCATTCGCCGGCGCCGCGGCATTGGCGGCGGCGGCGCCCGCGGGCGCGAGCGCCGCGCCCGGCTGGACCCCCGTCGCGCCGATCCCCGCCAGCGGCAGCGCCGGCTACCCGAGCGTCGCGTACGACGCCGACGGCACCGCCACCGCGGTGTGGCTGCAGAACATGGGCGAGCAGGTGCTCAAGAGCGCCACCAAGCCGGCCGGCGGCAGCTGGTCGCAGCCGACGACGCTGACCGGCAGCTACTCGACGACCGGCAGAGTCGCGCTCGACGTCGCGGCCGACGGCACCGCGACCGCCGTCTGGCGCAACGACACGAGAATCGAGACCGCGACGCGGGGCAGCGACGGCAGCTGGACGGCGGTCGAGCCGATCAGCGTCGAGGGCGATGTGCCGAGCAACCCGCCGAGCCTCGTCGTCGACGACAGCGGCACCGCGACGGCGGTCTGGTCGCAGGGCTGCGCCGTGATCGCCTCGACGCGGCCGGCGCGCAGCGACACGTGGTCGAACCCGAGAGCGATCTTCCCCGTCGACCCGGCCTGCGGGCTCTCGACCCCCGGCTACGGCACGATCCCGCGGTCGGTCGCGCTCGGCACCGACCGCGACGGCAACGTCACCGTCGTCTGGCGCACCGGCACGAACTCCGGCGGCTCCGTCAGAACGCTCAAGAGCGCGGTTCGCACCGGCGGCCCCAGAGGCACGTGGAGCGAGCCGCAGCTGATCGCCGAGCCGGCCGGCAGAGCGACCACCAACCAGCTCGAGCCGAAGCTCGTCGTCGACGTCGACGGCCGCGCCGTCGTCACCTGGCCCGTCTTCGACGGCGGCGCCGCCGCCGCGACACGGCCGGCCGGCAGCGGCGCGGCGTGGGACGCGACCGTCCAGCCGCTGCCCTCGACGAGATCCGCGACGCCGTCGGTCGCGCTCGACGCGCACGGCCGCGCGAGCGTCGCGTGGGACGTCGCGCCCGACGGCGCGACCCCGGGCGCGGTCAAGCTGACGACCGTCTCGGCCGCCGGCGTCTGGAGCGCGCCGGAGACCGTCGCGACGCTGCCCGAGGGCGAGTCGGCGTTCGCGCCGCAGCTGGCGCTCGACGACGACGGCGGCGCGCTCGTCGCCTGGTCGCGCTCGGCCGGCGCCAGCCCCGCCGCCGTCGAGGCGGCCCGCCGCCCGGCCGGCGGCGCCTGGAGCGCCGTCGCAGCGCTCGCCGCCGACGCGCCGTTCCAGACGGTCGTCGGCCTCGCGGGCGACGCGCTCGGCAACGCGACCGTCGCGTGGCCGGTCGGCCCCGACGCCGGCAACCCGGGCGACACCTCCTCGCTGACCGCCGTCGCGACCGCCGACGACCTCGTCGAGCCGGCGCTGCGGACCGACTGGAGCGGTCGCACCGACCCGACCGCCAACAGCCTCCACTCGTGGGTCAGATACCTCTACACGTTCTGGCCGTCGGCGATCCCCGGTGTCCCGGACGGCCCCGGCTTCGTCGAGCCCAGCGACGGCGCGTCGTGGCCGGATCCCGCCGACCGCTACTCGTGGCGCTGGGGCCAGGCCGATGCCTGGCGCGACGTCACCAACGGCGAGCTGGTGATCGACCAGCAGGGCACGCTGCGCTTCGCGATGCCCTCGCACGGGATCGACATCCGGCTCGTCAACCCGGGCCTGCGCGTCGCCCCCGACGGCAGAACGGCGCGGCTGATCAGCGACGGCTTCGCGAGCGGGTCGATGGCGGACGCGAGAGCGGGCAGAACCGCGCTCGTGCCGTTCAAGAACCTGCACGTGCTCGACGTCGACCTCGAGGCCGGCGGCCACCGCGCCGGCGCGGCGGTCGGGCGGCGCAGCTGGATCGCGGCGCCGGCGACGATGACCTCGATCGCGGGCGAGACGCTCGGCGTCACCTACGCCGGTGCGCCGTTCGGCGCGCTGACGTTCAGCGCGCCGGTGACGGTGCCCGACCGTCAGCCGCCGGTCGATCCGCCCGTCGATCCGAGACCGCCGTACGACCCGCCGCCGCCGAGACCGCCGGTCGACCCGCCGAGACCGCCGGCCGATCCGCCGAGAGCGGACCCGGCGCCGCTGGTCAGAGCGGTGAGACGGACGAGCTTCGGCCGCAGCGGGATCGCGACGGTCGCGAGCTTCGGCTGCCCGCGCGGGACCTGTGTCGTGAAGGTGCCGAGAGCGCTGACCGTGAAGGTCGCGGGCAGACGGTACGCGCTGAGAGTGCTGGCGCCGAAGACGCTCAGAGCGGGCAAGCGCGGCCAGGTCCGCGTGCAGCTCTCCAGAGCGGCGCGCAGCGCGCTCGCCGGGCGCAGATTCGCCGTCCGCTTCACGGTTCGCGTGAGCGCCGGCGCGACGGCGACGAGCCGCGTCGTCAGAGCGACGCTGAACGTCCCGAGAGCGGCCAGAAGAGGCCGCCGCTAGCCAGCCGCAGCTCCTCGACGTCGTCCATCCGGGTCTCCTCGGAGGCCCGGATGCGTTCCTATCCGGCGAGGTACTGCGCGACGAACTCGGGCGCCGGCGGGATCACCGTGACGACGTCGACCAGCACGCCGTCGGGATCCTCGGTGATGAAGTGGCGCTGGCCCCACGGCTCGTCTCTGAGCGACACGTGGAACGGCAGTCCGCGCGCCTGCGCGCGGTCGTGGACGGCGTCGACGTCCTCGACCTCGACGGTCACGAGCAGCCCGGCGGTCGCGCTGCGAAAAGCGGCCGGGACGCTGTCGTGGCCGCGCGCGACGATGCCGAGCTGGACGGTGGCGTCGCCGTCGGCGGCGAGGCTGACGTACCAGTCGGAGGCGAACGCGTCGGCGAGCCCGAGCAGCTCGGCGTAGAAGGCATGGGCGCGCGGCACGTCGTCGGTCATCAGGACCGGGTAGAGCGAAGCGACGGCGGTCATCGGATGGTCTCCTCGTGGTCGTGGTGGTCGTCGAGCGGGATCGAGACCTCGGTGCGCAGCCGCTCCGGATCGACCCGCGCGGGGTCGTCGAGATAGCGCTCACGGACCGGGCCGGTGGCGGCGTGGCCGCGCTCCTGGAGCCAGGCGAGCAGGGGGAAGTAGGCGAGCGCCAGCTCCGCATGGGAGCCGCTGTGCAGCACACGCGCGACCGGCCCGCCAGGCAGCTCGACCACCGTCAGCGGCGGTGGGACGGCGACGCGCGCGTCGGTCGCCTCGACGCCGACGGAGAACGGCAGCTCGCCGTCGAGGTCGAGCGGGTAGAGGCCGACGACCGGCGGCGCCTCCGGCTCCGCCGCCCACGGCAGCAGCTCGAGCAGGCGTGCGACGAGCGCGACCGCGTCGCCGTGCATCCGCTCGTCGGTCGTCGTCGCGCGCAGCGCGAGCAGCCGCCGCGGCGGCTCGACCGCGGTCTCGACGGCGAACGGCATCAGCCCGTCTGCGGGTCGACCTGCGCCGGCGGCAGCAGGCCGAGCGCGTCGTAGCTGCGCAGCTGCTTGGCGCTGAGGCGGGTGGCCCGGGCGAACTGGCCGACGGTCAACATGCCTGCATCGTCCACCCTGACCCGGGGGCAAGGTCAAGCGGGGTCGTCGCGCAGGGCGTGCTCAGCCCCGTGCGTCAGGCCGGCGCCGGCGCGGCCGGCTGGTCGCGGTCGATCTCGCGCGGGGAGAGGGCGTGCTCGAGCGCCATGATCGCGGTGCCGCGGGTGCCGGCGCGGTCGCCGAGGCGGCTCGGGACGATCTGCAGGTGCTGGGTCGCCAGCGGCGCCGCGCGCTGGTGGACGATCTCGCGCACGCCGGCGCCGAACGGCTCGGTGCCGGCGAGGTCGCCGCCGAGCACGACGACGGTCGGGTTGAGCGCGTTGACGAGGCCGGCGAGCACCTCGCCGAGGATCCGTCCGGCCTCGCGCGCGATCGCGACGGCGACCGGCTCGTGGCGCTTGACGAGCGCGTCGAAGCTGCGCGGGTCGGGCACGTCGAGGCCGCGCGCCTGCGCTCTGCGCACCAGCGCGGCGCTGCCGATCACCGCCTCCAGGCAGCCGGCGTTGCCGCAGACGCAGGGCGTGTCGTGGTCGCGCACGGCGATGTGGCCGATCTCGCCGGCGGCGCCCTGGCCGCCGCGGAAGACCCTCCCGCCCGAGATGATCCCGCAGCCGATGCCGGTGCCGACCTTCGCGTACAGCAGCTCGTCGCACTCCGGCCAGTACTCGACCTGCTCGGCGAGGGCCATCGCGTTGGCGTCGTTGTCGACGATCACGCGCGCGCCGAAGCGGGCGGCCAGCCGCCCGGCGATGTCGTAGCCGTCCCAGCCGGGCATGATCGGCGGGCTGACCGGCCGGCCGGTCGCGAACGCCACCGGCCCCGGCACGTCGACGCCGACCGCCAGCACCTCCTCGGCGCCGCGGCCGCTCTCGGCCAGCAGCGCGTCGAGCCGCTGCTCGACGTGGGCGAGCACGACCTCCGGCCCGTCGCCGATCGCGATTGCGCCGGCGCTCTCCAGCAGCAGGCGCCCTTCGAGGTCGGTGACGGCGAGGTCGGCGTGGCTGGCGCCGAGGTCGGCCGCGAGCACGATCCCGCCCGCCGGGTCGAAGGCGAAGGTGCCGGCGGGGCGCCCGCCGGTCGACGCCTGCTCGCCGAGCGGGCGCACGAGGCCGCGCTCGATCAGCTCGTCGAGCCGCTGCGCGATCGTCGAGCGGCCGAGGCCGGTGCGCGCCCCGAGGTCGGCCCGCGTCAGCGGTCCGTGCCGTCGGATCGTCTGCAGGACGGCGCCGAGCCCCGCCGTGCCGTCATTGCTCGCCATCCCATAGGACTATAGGAATGCGCTCACGCGCGCAGCGCGGCTGCCGCGCGCGCCTGCTCGCTGATCCGCGTCCACGCCCCCTCGGCGATCTGCTGACGGGTCGCGATCCACGAGCCGCCGACGCACAGCACCTGCGGCAGCGCCAGCCAGTCGGGCGCGGTCGCGACGTCGATCCCGCCGGTCGGGCAGAAGCGCATCTCCGCGAACGGGGCGCCGAGCGCGCTCAGCGCGGGGATGCCGCCGGCCGCGACGGCGGGGAAGAACTTCGCGTGGCGCAGGCCGCGCTCGTGCAGCGCCAGCAGCTCCGACGCGGTCGCGCAGCCGGGCAGGAACGGCAGGTCCTCTTCGGCGAGCGCGTCGAGCAGCCGCTCGGTCGCGCCGGGCGTGACGAGGAAGGAGGCGCCGGCGGTGCGGGCGTCGCGCGCCTGCGCGGCGCTCAGCACGGTGCCGGCGCCGACGGCGATCTCCGGCACCGCGGAGGCGATCCGCTCGATCGCCGAGAGCGCGGCCGGCGTGCGCAGCGTCAGCTCGATCGAGCGCAGGCCGCCGTCGAGCAGCGCCTGCGCGAGCGGGATCGCGTCGGCCGCCTTGTCGAGCACGACGACGGGGACGACCGGGTCGCGCGTCAGCAGCGCGTCGAGCGTGGCGGTGGGGTGCAGGACGGTGCTCATGCGTGCGCTCCGATCGGGGGGAAGGGGGAGGCGGCGGGCGCCGGCGCGGGCGCGCCGCCGATCACCGAGGCGCCCTCGTCGGCACGGCCGACGAGGTCGCGGAAGCGGTCGAACAGGTCGCGGCCGGTGCCGGCCCAGGCGCCGGCCGGCGCGGCGTGGTCGAGCGGCTCGCGGCTGGCGAGGTCGACGCCGATCACGTCGAGCGTGCCCGCCTCGCAGTCCAGCTCGATCAGGTCGCCGTCGCGCAGGCGCGCGAGCGGGCCGCCGTCGCGCGCCTCGGGCGTGCAGTGGATCGCGGCGGGGATGCGGCCGGAGGCGCCCGACATGCGCCCGTCGGTGACGAGCGCGACGGCGTGGCCGCGGTCCTGCAGGATCCCCAGCGGCGGCGTCAGCTTGTGCAGCTCAGGCATGCCGTTGGCGCGCGGCCCCTGGAAGCGCAC
>DATIOB010000803.1:0-3781 GCA_035473605.1 Conexibacter sp. | reverse complement strand
AGAGAGGTCACCGACGCGGCATCGCTCTCGGGCCTGGTCAACGGCAAGCTGGCCGGTGACGAGGTCGAGCTGACCGTGCGCCGCTCCGGCGAGGACCGCACGCTGAAGGTCACGCTCGGTGAGCAGCCGGCCAGCGCGGCGGGCGGCAGCTCGCAGCAGCAGGAGCAGGCGCCGGTCGATCCGCAGCAGCAGGTGGACCCGCAGCAGCAGCCGACCGATCCGAGCGATCCCTACGGGCAGGGCCAGCAGAGCGACCCGACCGACCCGTACGGCCAGCAGAGCGAGCCGACCGACCCCTACGGCGAGCAGCAGCAGACCGACCCGTACGGCGGCAGCGGCGGCGAGCAGCAGCAGATCGACCCGCGCGACCTGCTGGAGCAGCTGATCCCGTAGCCGCCGCGCCAGCAGCACAAGCTTCTCGCTCCACACGCTCGCAACCCCCCGTGCCGCGTGGAGCGGGACCGCCCGTCCGACAGCCTCCCCTTCTGTCGGACGGGCACGCTGGACCCGCCGCACGCGGGTCCTGGGAGGAGGGAGCAGGACGAGCCCGGCCCGGAGATCCCTTTCCGAGCCGGGCTCTTATCCTTTGGTGGATGCGCAACCAGCTGCGTCCCCTCTTCGACCGCGTCGTGATCAAGGAGCTCGAGCCGGATCGCGTGCGCGACTCCGGTCTCCTCGTCCCCGCCGGCACCAACGAGCCGCCGCCCCAGCACGGGATCGTGCTCGCCGTCGGTCAGGGCCTCGACTGGTGGCAGCACGTCGGCGTCACGATGCCGGTCAGACCGGGCGACCACGTCGTCTTCCCGGCGGCGGCCGGGTCGTGGGTCGAGGTCGACGAGGAGCGGCTGCTCGTCTGCCGCGTCGGCGAGCTGCTCGGCGTGCTCGAGCTGGTGCCGGTTCCCGATTGACCCTGCTGGAGGCGCTGCTGGTGCTGGCGGCCGGCGTCGGCGCCGGCACGATCAACACCGTCGTCGGCAGCGGCACGCTGATCACCTTCCCGGTCCTGCTCGCGGTCGGCTACTCGCCGATCACGGCGAACGTGTCGAACTCGCTCGGGCTCGTGCCGGGCTCGCTGTCGGGCGCCTACGGCTACCGCCGCGAGCTGGCCGGGCAGCGCGCGCGGATCATCCGCTACGGCACCGCGTCGCTGATCGGCGGCGCGACCGGCGCGGCGCTGCTGTTCGTGCTGCCGGCGGCGGCCTTCGACGCGATCGTGCCGGTGATGATCGCCCTCGCGCTCGTGCTGGTGATCTTCCAGCCGCGGCTGGCGCGGGCGCTTGCGGCGCGGCGCCATCCCGACGCGCCGAGACGCGAGGGCGGTCCGGTCGCCTTCTCGCTCGGCTATCTGACAGGCGTCTACGGCGGCTACTTCGGCGCGGCGCAGGGGATCCTGCTGCTGGCGATCTTCGGGCTGACGCTCGACGAGGAGATGCAGCGCGTCAACGCGCTGAAGAACGTGCTCGCGATGATCGTCAACCTCGTCGCGGGGATCGTCTTCCTGTTCGTCGCGCACGTCGCGTGGGAGGCGGTCGCGCTGCTTGCGGTCGGCTCGGCCGCGGGCGGGCAGGTCGGCGCCAAGATAGGGCGCCGCCTGCCGCCGGCGGTGCTGCGCGGCCTGATCGTCGTCGTCGGCACGATCGCGATCGTGCAGCTGCTGACGCGGTAGCCGCGACGCGCGGCGGCCCCGCGGGTGCGCCAGGCGCGGGGCCGCGTCCGGCTAGGGCTGCTCGCCGATGTAGAAGCCGACTCTCTGGCCGTCGATCTGCGCGTCGAGCAGCTTGTCGTCGAGGATCTCGGCGGCGTGCTCCTCGACGAAGACGCGCGCGCCGGCCTCGTCGAGCACCTGGTCTGAGTCGGCTGGGACCTCGGCGACGGTGACCTCCAGCGGCGCCGGCTGCTCGGCGCCGGGCTGCGTGGCGATGCGGATCCCGGCGCCGTCGGGGATCTCGGGCGAGGCGACGATCCCGCGGATCGCCTCGGCTGCGGTCTCGGTGATGGCGAGCACGTGGTGCTCCTCTCAGTCGCTTGGGGGCGTCCTCAACGCCTGCCCGTCGGGCCGTCGTCGGAAACGACGAGGGTCCGCACCGCGTCCGCGGACTCGGCCGCGAGCGCGGCGTGGGCGAGCGCGGCGGCCTCGTCGGCGTCGAGCGCGCGCACGGCCTGCTTGACGGCCGCGACGGACGGCGCGGCGACCGACAGCTCGCGCACGCCGAGGCCGACAAGCAGCGGCGCGGCCAGCGGATCTGCCGCCAGCTCGCCGCAGACGCCGACCCAGCGACCGTGGGCGCGGGCCGCTCTGCAGACCTCGTCGACGAGCCGCAGGACGGCGGGATGGAGCCCGTCGGCGAGCGTCGCCAGCGCCGCGTTGCCGCGCTCGGCGGCGAGCACGTACTGGGTCAGGTCGTTGGTGCCGAGCGAGAAGAAGTCGACCTCGTGGGCGAGCTGCACGGCGGTCAGCGCGGCGGCCGGGACCTCGATCATGATCCCGACCTCGAAGCCGCTGCGCGGCGTCGCGCCGGTCTCCTCGATCGCCTGCTGCAGCAGCGTGCGGGCGGCGCGCAGCTCGTCGATCGTGGCGACCATCGGGAACATCAGCTTGACGTTGTCGTGCTGGGCGGCGGTGCGCGCGATCGCCCGCAGCTGCGTGCTCAGCAGCTCCGGCCGGGCGAGCCCGAGGCGCAGGCCGCGGACGCCGAGGAAGGGGTTGGCCTCGGCCGGCATCGCGAGGTAGGGGAGCGGCTTGTCGGCGCCGGCGTCGAGCGTGCGGATCACCAGCGGGCGACCTCCGAGCGCCTCCGCCGCCTGCGAGTAGATCTGCAGCTGCTCGTCCTCGGTGGGGGCGGTCGCGCGGTCGAGGAAGGCGAACTCGGTGCGGAAGAGCCCGACGCCGTCGGCGCCGGCGCTGACGGCCTCCACGGCGTCGGCGGGCGCCCCGGCGTTGGCCGCGACCTCGACGGTGACGCCGTCGCGCGTCGTGGCGGGGTCGTGCGCGGCCGCGCGCGCCTGCTCGGCGAGGGCAGCAGCCCGCGCCTGCCGGTCGCGATAGGCGCGCAGGGTGTCGGGGGAGGGCGCGGGGATGAGGAGGCCGGCGTCGCCGTCGAGGATGGCGGTCGCGGGGGCGTCGACCGCCGCTGCGTCCGCGCTGTGCGCGCCCGCGCCATCTGCGGCCGCGCTGCCCGCGGCCGCCCTGCCCGTGTCCGAGGCGACGAGCCCGAGCAGCGAGGGGCCGAAGCCGAGCACGGCCGGGACGCCGAGCGCGCGGGCGAGGATCGCGCCGTGCGAGGTCGGCCCGCCCTCGGAGGTCGCGATCCCGGCGACCGTTGCGCGATCGAGCCCCGCGGCGTCGATCGGCGTGAGGTCGCGCGCGACGACGATCGCGCGGGCGCCGCTCACCTCCACCCCCGAGGATGAGGTGCCGGCCAGCTCGCGCAGCACGCGCCGGCCGACGTCGACCACGTCGGCGGCGCGCTCGCGCTGGTAGGGATCCTCGAGCGCGCGGTAGCGGTCCGCGATCGCCTCGACGGCGTCGGCCCAGCCGCGCGCCGCGCTGCGACCGCCGTCGATCGCCGTCCGCGCGGGCCCGAGCAGCGCGTCGTCGTCGAGCACGAGTGCGAGCGCGTCGAGGATCTCGGCCTCCTCCGGCCCGACCTCGCGGGCGAGCCGCTCGCGGCGCTGCTCGATCTCGTCGCGCACCGCGGCGCGAGCGGCGGTCAAGGCGCTCCACTCGTCCTCCGGCGATCCAGCCGCGTCGTCGGGGACCGGCGGCAGCTCTGCCTCGTCG
>DATIOB010000802.1:0-3913 GCA_035473605.1 Conexibacter sp. | reverse complement strand
GGACCGTGCCCGTGAGCACGTGGAACAGCAGGCAGCCGAGCGCGTAGACGTCGGTGCGCGCATCGACGCGGCGACCCTCGATCTGCTCCGGTGCGCAGTAGTCGATCGTGCCGAGCCACTGGCCGGTGCGCGTCAGGCCGCCGCTGGCGGCGGCGGGCTTGGAGAGCCCGAAGTCGGACAGGTACGCCTGGTGGCCGCCTTCGCCGACGAGCACGTTCGCCGGCTTGACGTCGCGGTGCACGAGTCCGCGCGCGTGGGCGGCGTCGAGCGCGTCGCCGACCTGCGCGATCAGCGCGGTCGCGCGCTGCGGCGGCAGTCTCCCGCCGTGCTCGCGCAGCAGCCCGCGCAGGTCGCCGCCCTCGACGTACCGCATCACGATGTAGAGGTCGCCGTCCTCGCTCTCGCCGGCGGCGTGGATCGGCACGACGTGGGGGTGGTCGAGCGAGGCGGCGAGCCGCGCCTCCTCCTGGAAGCGTGCGCGAAACTCCGGGTCGCCCGCCAGCTCCTGCGAGAGCAGCTTGAGCGCGACGACGCGCCCGAGCGCGAGCTGCTCGGCGCGGTAGACGATCCCCATCCCGCCCTGCCCGATCGTCCCGTCGATCCGGCACCCCGCGACGGTCGTCCCGATGCGCGCGTCGTGCGTCATCAGCGCCGCACTATAACGCTGTGCATCGACTGCGACCGTCGGTGCGTGCGCTCAGACGAGCCAGATCCGCACGGCCACGACGACCGCGATCAGGATCACGATCGCGAGCTGGCGCCAGAACAGGCGCCGCTCGGCGCGGTCCTGCGCGCGCGCCTCGAGATCGGAGTCGTCGTAGCGGTCGGGGAGGCTCACGTCAGCTCCCCGACCGCGCCGGTCTTCTCCGTCTTGTCCCATCTCATCTCGGCGCCGCGCGCCTCCTTCACGTAGGCGGCGGCGGTGATCGCGCACAGCAGCGGGCCGTAGCCGACGACGTAGAGCAGCGGCGCGCAGAGGATGCGCAGCCGCTTCGGCAGCACCGAGTCGAGCAGCTTCACCAGCCACGCCGCCAGCATCGAGGCCGACAGCCAGACGTAGGCGAACAGCAGGAAGCCGGTCGCGAGGCCGTCGTCGGGGTCGATCCCGGCGTCGCGCAGCCAGCCGGCGATCGTCTCCTCGAACAGCGGCGGGTAGAGCGCGTAGAGGATGATCCCGAGCGAGACCACGCCGGGGAACAGCAGCCCCTCGCGCCACGTCCGCTTCGCCGTGTCGGGGTCGATCGAGAAGCTCGACAGCGTCACGAACAGGTAGGTCACGACGTTCAGGAACCAGAGCGTGCGGAAGACCTCCAGCGACTGGCCGTCGTCGATGAACCACAGCGCCACCAGCGAGACCGAGCTGGTGAGCATGAAGACCGGCATCAGGAAGACCGAGAACCAGATCAGCGCGAAGCCGACCCCGCCGAGCGAGCCGGAGCGGCCGCGGCGCAGCCAGATGTCGCGGAAGCGGCGCGTCACCTGCACGTTGCCGCGGCCCCAGCGCAGCCGCTGCTTCCACAGCCCGGTGATCTCGCGCGGCTCCTCGGCCCAGACGATCGCATGCGGCTCGAACACCACCTTCTTGCCGGCGAGCTGGACGCCGAGCGTCGTGACGGTGTCCTCCGCCAGCGTCGAGGTGTCGATCTCCCCGCCGACCGCCTCCAGGCTCTCGCGCCGCAGCAGCTGCGCGCCGCCGGCGAGGCAGGCCTGCGCGCCGAGCACGTTCTGCGCGCGCCGCGCCGCCGCCTGCGCGGTCACGTACTCGAACGAGACGAAGCGGTTCATCCAGTTGCCGGGCCGGCTGCCCTCCTTGATGTAGCCGGTCACGGCGCCGACGCGCTCGTCGCCGAGATGGCGCGTCATCCGCCGCAGCGACGGCGGCGTGAAGATCACGTCGGCGTCGATCACCAGGATCGCCTCGAACCAGCCCTCGGCGCGGATGATCCGCAGGCCGTGGTTGATCGTGTGGGCCTTGCCCTCGCCGCCTCTCTCACGCCGCAGGTGGAAGATCCGCTCGGGATGCTCGGCCGCCTTCGCCAGCACCTTCTGTGGCGTCGCGTCGGTCGAGGCGTCGTCGACGACGTAGATGCGCACGCAGTCGGCCGGGTACTCGAGCGCGAGCAGGCGGTCGAGCGTGCGCTCGACGACGGCGGCCTCGTTCCAGGCCGGGATCACGATCGCGACGCGCGGATAGAACGGCTCCCGCGGCGTGCGCCGCCGCAGCCCGTAGAGGCCGGCGAGCAGGAACTGGTAGCAGCCGGCGACGAGCGGGATCGCGCCGACCAGCACCAGGGCGACCAGGATCGGGCGGGCGACGTCCTCCACGTGGCGATCAGTCTCCCACGCGCCCTCAGCGCGCGGGCGACTCGGCGAGCGCGCGGATGACCGCGAGGCAGTGGTCGTAGCGTCCGATCGTGTCGGCTCTGTGGCTGTCGGTGCTCATCAGCAGCGGCACGCCGCGCGCCACGAACGGGCGCAGCGTCGTCGCCGACGGAGTCCGGTAGCGCTCGTTGACCTCGATCCGGTTGCCCGTCGCGTAGGTCTTCTGCGCCAGCGACTCGATCAGCTCCGCCGGCACGTCCTCCTCGCGCACGCCGATCTTCGGCAGGATGCTGAAGATGTGCGCGATCACGATCCTGCCGGGATGCTGCGGCAGGCAGTTCTCGGTTGCCGCCATCAGCCCCGCGACGACCTCCTCCGCGCGGTAGCGGCCGCTCTCGATCCCCTCCCGCACCTCGTCGGGGTGGTGGACGCCGTCCTCCATCGGCACCTGGTGATCCGCCGCGTAGATCCAGTCGACGCCGTGCAGCTCGCCCTCCGGCAGGTCGAGCGTGCCGCGCGTGTCGAGCAGCTTCGCCTCGATCCCGCAGTGCAGCGCCAGCCGCGTCTCGGCGCCGAGCGCGGCGACCGCGGCGGTGTACTCCGGCACCCAGTCGGTGTCGCGGCGGACGTGGTCGACGCAGGTCATCTCGACGAGGCCGAACGCCTCCGCCTCGGCGACGTTCTCCTCGATCGTGTTCCTGCCGTCGGAGAAGGTCGAGTGGACCTGCATGTCCTGCGTGGCGGCGGCAGCGGGGTCGTGGTGGCTCATGCGCGGCTCCCGACGCGTCTGGCGGCGTCCCGCAGCGCCTCGATCTCGGCGAAGGGGAAGAAGCGCTCGGTGAAGGAGCGCACCATCGCGATCTCCTCAAACGGCAGCGGGCCGGTCGGGACGGGACCGCCGAGCGCCTCGGCGACCGCCAGCGACGGCATGTCGATCCCGGCCGCGATCGTCAGCGGCATCGTGCCGGGGAAGCGCGGGTTGACCTCCAGCAGCGCCGGCGCGCCGTCGGCGGCGCCCTTCACCTGCACGTTGGCGACGGTGCTCAGGCCGATCAGGCGCGCGACCTCGGCGCCGAACCGCTCCAGCTCCTCGTCGCGCTTGGTGCGGCCGGTGATCGCGATCCCCGAGTCGACTTTCAATCGCTCGCGCGGGACGACCGCGAGCACCTCGCCGCTCGCGCTCGCGAGCACGTCGAGCGAGAACTCGGGGCCGGGCAGGTGCTCCTGGATCAGCAGCGTCCCGTCGCGCTCCAGCGCCGCCAGCTCGTCGCGGCTGCGCAGCAGCGCGATCCCGCGCGAGCCGCTGCCGCTGCGCGGCTTGACGATCACCGGCAGCTCCGGCTCGGTGGGGTCGAAGCTCGCGTCGACCAGCCAGCAGCGGGGCGTGCGCACCTTCGAGCGGCAGCGCGCGTCGAGCGCCCACTTGTCGAGGCAGACGGCGAGCGTCTGCTCGTCGGCGAGCACGAGCGTGACGCCGGCCGCGGCGTAGCGCTCGCGGTCGCGCGCCAGCGGCAGCAGCTCCTGGTCGACGGTCGGCACGACGACGTCGACCGACTCGCGCTCGCGAGCACGTCGAGCGAGAACTCGGGGC
>DATIOB010000801.1:0-2926 GCA_035473605.1 Conexibacter sp. | reverse complement strand
GCTCGTCGTCGGCGGCCGCCGCGATGCGGGCGCGCGAGCGTCGCAGGCTCTCGCGGCTGGCGATCAGCTCGGCGGTGAGGCGCTCGCGGTCGAGCGCCAGCGCGATCACGCCGGCCGCCTCGCGCACCGGCGTCGCGTCGGCGATCAGCGCGCCGTCGTAGACGATCGCGCCGACGCGGCGGCCGTCGGCGTCGACCGCGACGACGCCGCGGCCGGAGCGCGGGTCGGGGAGCGCGGCCGGGCTTCCGTCGGGC
Source organism: Conexibacter sp. (assembly GCA_035473605.1). Classification (GTDB taxonomy): domain Bacteria; phylum Actinomycetota; class Thermoleophilia; order Solirubrobacterales; family Solirubrobacteraceae; genus Conexibacter. The sequence goes on along the minus strand of DATIOB010000801.1, from coordinate 2,672 downwards.
CCCAGCCAGCGGTCGCGCGCGCCGCCCCAGATGACCAGCTCGACGGAGGGATCGCCGAGCGCGTCGGCGAGCGCGTCGCGCAACGTCGCGCGCCCGCCGCCGTCGGCGCCGATCGCGGCGCTCAGCTCGCGCACACCCGCGGTCGGCGCGAAGCCGCCGCGCAGGATCGCGCCGGCGAAGGCGGCCGGAGCGAGGCTCAGCAGCAGCACCTGCGCGGTGAACAGCGTCAGCGGGTCGCTGCCGAACAGCGGCTCCTCGAGGTGGCTGAGCAGCGGCACGAGCACGACTGCGACGATCCCGTAGAGCGCCAGCGGGAGCAGCACGCGCCGCTGCGCCGGGGTCGCGGCGCGCAGCCGCAGCGCGAGCAGCACGGCGGTCGCGACCATCAGCGCGCCGCCGACGGCGTCCTGCACCGTCAGGCCGACCTGCACGAGCTCGGGCCGGTCGGCGACCGTCAGCGGCTGGCCGGCGCCGTCGGGCCGAAAGAGGTAGCTGGGCGCGTGCAGCAGCAGCGCGGTCGCGTAGAGGCCGGCGACGATCGCGCCGCTGGCGCGGCCGCGCAGGCGTCCGGAGGGGAAGGCGTGCAGCAGGTGGGCGACGAGCGCCAGTGGCAGCAGCGCGACGACGAGCCCGACCGCCGCCAGCGCCGAGATCGGCGCGTTCGCGAGCCCCGCCACGATCCACGCGAGCGCGCCCGCGATCATGATCGCGCCCATGCGGTTGCCCGGCCGGCGCATCACCGCGACGGCGCCGGCCGCGAACCAGCTCCACGCCGCCACGGGGAAGAGGATCAGCTGCCACGGCGCCGCCGGCTGCGACAGCAGCAGAGCCGCCTCGACCCCGCCGAGCACGACGAACGCAGCGCTCAGCAGCAGCAGGGCGGGGCGCTGGGGGCGCGCGGCGCGGCGTCGCGGCGGCGGCACGGCCGTGGCGGTCGCGGGCAGGTCGACCCCCGCGCCCGCGACGGACGCGCCAGCGGCGGGCTGGGGACCCAGGTCCCCATCCGGCGGCGATGCCGGTCCATTGCCGGCGCGGTGCTTCGTTCGTACGCTGGAAGACCAGTTCATCGCGACGGCGAGCCGGTCGTATCCTCACCGCGCCCGCGCGCGACGAGCCTACCCGCTGCGCATGCCACCACCAAGGAGGGAACGGCTGCGATGAGATCGATCAAGCGCGCGCTCGCGACCGCTGCACTGACGCTCGCCGGCGCGCTCGCCGTCACCGCGTCGGCGTCCGCCGCCGAGATCCCCTTCACGACGAGATCGGTCCCGTTGCCGGGCTCCGGCTACGGCGCCGAGAGCGGGCTCGGGGTCGGCGACTTCGACGAGGACGGCACCGCCGACGTCGCCGTCGCGCTGCAGTCCGGCCACCTCTCGATCCTGCTGCGCGACGGCGCCGGCGGCGGCTACTCGCAGGCGCCCGGCAGCCCGCGCACGATCGGCGCCAGCGACGCCGGACCGCTCGAGGTCGCCGACCTCGACCGCGACGGCCACCTCGACGTCGTCGCCCACCAGGCGCGCGCGAGCGGCGCGACGGCCGCGGTCCTGCTCGGCGACGGCGACGGCGGCTTCGCGCCGACCGCGACCGTCACGCTGCCCGGCGATTGGGGCAGCATGGCGCTCGCCGACGTCACCGATGACGGCGTGCTCGACCTGGTGACGGTGCTGGAGACCGGGCTCGGGTCGCGGCTGATCGTCCTGCCCGGCGTCGGCGACGGCACCTTCGCGGCGCCGCTGTCGGCCGGCACGCCGGTCGACGGTCTCGTCCCGATCGCGCTCGCGGTCGCCGACTTCGACCGCGACGGGAAGCTCGACGCGGCGGTCGCGCACCTGTTCGTCAGAGACGGGATCGTGACGATCCTGCGCGGCGACGGCGCGGGCGGCTTCGCGAGAGCCGCGGGCAGCCCGTACGACATCGGCTCCGGCACGCTGGCGCTCAAGAGCGGCGACGTCGACGGCGACGGCGCGCTCGATCTCGTCTCGCCGGTGATCCCCGCCAGCGGCGACAACAGACGCGCGACGGTCGGCCTGCTGCTCGGCAACGGCGATGGCAGCTTCGACGTCGCGCCGGAGCAGTCGTTCGCGAGCCCGGCCACGGCCAACCCGGCGTCCGCCTTCGCGCTGCCGCTCGGCGACCTCGACGGCGACGGCGACCTCGACGTCGCGTTCCCCGTCGGCGAGAACGCCGGCGTCTGGCCGTTGTACGGCGACGGTGCCGGCCGCTTCCTGACGACGGCGGTCGCGCCGCTCGCGGCGGCCGCGACGCTCAACGCCGCGAAGATCGCCGACCTCGACGGCGACGGCCGGCTCGACATCCTCACGACGACGGTCTCCTCGCCGCGGCTGTTCGTGATGACGAACGCGAGCGAGCCGGCGATCGACGCGCCCGCCGCGCTCGACCTCGGCGCGCGCGAGGTCGGCGCCGCGCCCGCGAGCGCGACGGTGACCGTCTCCAACCCGGGCGACCACGGCCTGCGGCTGAGCGCGCTGACGATCGCCGGCGCGGACGCCGGCGACTTCGCCGCGAGCGGCTGCCTCGACCGCCCGATCGCGGCCGGGCAGAGCTGCGACGTGACGGTGACCTACGGCCCGCTGGCGGCCGGCACGCGCAGCGCTGCGCTGGAGATCGCCTCCGACGCGCCTGGCGCGGCGCTCACCTCAGTTGCGCTGAGC
>DATIOB010000800.1:0-9969 GCA_035473605.1 Conexibacter sp. | reverse complement strand
CGATCGGGCTGGCGATGAACGGCAGTCCCAGCGCGGCGACGACGAGCGGTTTTGGGATGGACGCGATCACCTCGCTGGCGGAGGAGTCGCGCCCGCCGGCCTCCAGCAGCAGCGACGACCCGCACTAGCGGGTCGTCAACCGGGTGGCCGTGGGGTTCGCGGCCGCAGCAGCGCGGCGCTGGCTATCGTGGCGGGCATGAGCACGAACGAGAAGCCCACGGTCGACATCCCGGCCGACACGCCGCCCTCCTACCAGCTGGAGATCGACGACATCGTCGTCGGCGACGGCGACGAGGCGGTCGCCGGCAAGATCGTCGAGGTCCACTACGTCGGCCACTCGTGGTCCAACGGGCAGCAGTTCGACGCCTCCTGGGATCGCGGCGACACGTTCAAGTTCGGCCTCGGTCAGGGCCAGGTGATCCAGGGCTGGGACGAGGGCGTCAGAGGGATGAAGGTCGGCGGCCGGCGCAAGATCACGATCCCGCCGCTGCTCGGCTACGGCAAGCGCGGCGCCGGCGGCGTGATCGGCCCCGACGAGACGCTCGTCTTCGTCGTCGACCTGATCGGCGTGCGCTGAGCAGCTCAGCAGATGACCACCTCGCCGTCGCCCCCGAAGGTGACGGCGAGCAGCATCGCCACGGCGAGGTAGAGCAGCGACGCGCCCCACAGCGGCCACGGCCGCCGGCCGCCCGGCCCCGGCTTGGCGGCGGCGACGGCCAGCAGCGGCGCCGCCACCACCAGCACGCCGATCGCCGTCGCGGCGCCGAACGCGAAGGCGAGCAGCTTGTTGGTCGACGGCGCCAGCACGCAGGCGGCGACGGTCGCGAAGGCCGGCAGCCACCAGCCGGCGATCGCCCAGCCCACGCGCCCGCGCGCCACGCGGTCGCTCCACTCCAGCCACATCAGCACCGCACCGGCGAGCACCCAGCCGGCGAGCGAGATCTGCACCGGCAGGACCGCGTCCTGAAACGCCTCGCGGCCGGCGTCGGTGAGGCTCGAGCAGCTGCTGCCGGTCTCCTCGATCGAGAAGCGCTGACCAGCGAAGCGCAGCTGCAGCACGAGCGGGATCACGAAGGCGACCGCCCAGCCGATCCAGACGCCTTTGAGCCCGCCGGGCTGTTCGTCGTCCTCGCGGGGCGTGTCCATGCGGGCCGAGCCTACGCCGTGCCGAGCGGTGGCGCGCCAGTCTCGCGGGATACGCGGCGGGCCCGCGCACCGTGCGGCGCGATTGCGCCCGAGGCCGCTGCTAGCGTCGGTCGCGATGGAGGAGCAGCACGGCTTCACGATCTTCGAGACGGCGCTCGGCGCCTGCGGGATCGCGTGGGGGCCGCACGGCCTCCTCGCCGTGCAGCTGCCGGAGGGCGACCTCGACCGCACCCGCGCGCGGCTGGTGCGCAGCGTGCCGCGCGCGCTGCCGCTGCCGCTCACGCCGGCCGCCGAGCGAGCGCGCGACGGCATCGTCGCGCTGCTGGCGGGCGCCGACGACGACCTCGCCGACGTCCAGCTCGACGAGCGTGAGCTGCCCGAGTTCGCCCGCTCCGTCTACGCGCTGGCGCGCGCGATCCGCCCCGGCCGCACCGTCACGTACGGCGAGCTGACGCGGCGGCTCGGCGCCGACCCGGGCGCGGCGCGCGCCGTCGGCCAGGCGCTCGGCCGCAACCCGTGGCCGATCGTCGTGCCATGCCACCGGATCGTCGCCGCCGGCGGCGGGACCGGCGGCTTCTCCGCGCGCGGCGGCGTCGAGACGAAGCTGCGGCTGCTGGAGCTGGAGCGCGTCCACGGCGACGGGACCGCGCGGCTGTTCTGAGCGCGCGGCGCGCTGTGCGGGCCGCGCGCGCTCGCTCAGAGCCCCACGCGCCCGCCGCAGGAGGCCGAGCCGAGCCACGTGTGCGGCGCGCCTGCGAAGCACCAGCCGAGCTTCGGGCTGCCTCTGCTGATCCACATCGCCGTCACTCTGCGGTCGCCGCGGCGCGAGCCGAGCAGCGAGAAGCCGGCGTTGGTCGCGACCGCCTCCGGCTGATGGGTGACGAGCGCGATCCCCTCCTCCAGCGTCAGCGGCGAGCGGCCCTGCGCCCGCAGCTTCGGCAGCGCGCGGTCGGGCGGGTCGTTTCTCGTCGCCCAGCCGAGGTCGACGTCGAGCAGCAGGTAGACGCCGCCGACCGGCGGCTCGACCGACTCGATCGGCGCGAAGGCGTCGAGGTCCTCCGCGCTCAGCATCGTCACGATCGCGCGGCGGCCGCGGCGCTCGATCTGCTCCGCGGCGCGCATCGGCGTGACGAGCGCGCGGTCGACGACGAGCACGAACGGGATCCGCGGCGGGGTCTCGCCGGGCGCGGCCGGCAACGCGGGCGGACCGGGCAGCGCGGCGACGTGGTCGGCGAGCGGCGCGACCAGCGCGCGGAACTGCTCGTCGGTCAAGCCCGCGGTCCACGGGCAGCCGTTCGCGATCAGCGTCGCGAGCTGGCGCTCGAACTCGGCGGCGGCGGGCGAGGCGGCGGCGTTCTCCGCCGCGGTGGGATGCGTCATCTCGGCGTGCATGCGGCGGGCATTATCATCCGTTTGGATGAAACTGTCAACCAGTTGGATGAATGACCGCCGCGAGCGGTAGGGTTCGGCGCCGATGAGCGACGCGAGAGCGAGACAGCGCGACCCCGAGCGAACGCGCCAGGCGCTGCTCGACGCCGCGCTGACCGAGTTCGCGGCGAAGGGGATCGCCGGCGCGCGCGTCAGCGAGATCGCCGCCCGCGCCGGCGTCAACAAGCAGCTGATCTCGTACCACTTCGACGGGAAACAGGGCCTCTACGACGCGCTCGCGGAGCGCTGGCTGGCTCAGGAGCGCGAGTTCGCCGACCCGTCGCTGCCGCTCGGCGAGCTGGTCGCCGAGTACGCCCGTGCCAGCGTCGAGCAGCGCGAGCTGACGCGCCTGTTCGTGCGCGAATGCCTGGAGGACTCGACCTTGCCGGCCGCCGTCGCCGAAGCGGGGGCCGACGGCGAGGAGCCGCCCGAGGTCGCCGACCTGCGCCGTCGTCAGCAGGCGGGTGAGCTCGACCCGCGCCTCGACCCCGCCTTCGTGATGATCGCGCTGCAGGGCGCGGCCAGCGCCGGCGCGACCTTCCCCGGCGACGTGCGCCGCTTCACCGGCCTCGAACCGGACTCGGCCGAGTTCGCCGCCCGCTACGGCGAACAGCTCGCGCTGCTGGTCGGCCTGCTCGCGCCGCGCGAGGAGTGAGCCGCCACGGCGCGCTCACGGCGCGCCGTGATGCACCAGCTCGACGCTGTTCCCATCCACGTCCAGCACGAAGGCGCCGAAGTAGCCGGGCGCGTACTGCGGCCGCGGCCCCGGCGCGCCGTCGTCGGCATAGCCGGCCGCGACGGCAGCGGCGTGGAAGGCCTCGACCGTCGCCGCGTCGAGCGCCGGGAAGGCGAGGTGGAGCCCCTCGGTCGGCTGCCCGCCCTGCACGAGCGTCAGCGAGCCGCCGGCACCCACGGTGCTGCGGTAGCGGATCCGCTCCGGCAGCTCAGCCGCCAGCTCGATCCGCGCGAACGGCGCGATCGTGTCGTAGAAGCGCCGCGCGGCGGCGAGGTCGGCGACGCGGACCCACAGGTGGTCGACGTGCCCGTCTCGGCGCAGCGCGCCATGGACGACCGCCTCGATGCTGTTGCCGTCCTCGTCGCGCAGGAAGCCGCCGTAGTAGTCGTCGCGGTACTCCGGCCGCGGTCCGGGCGCACCGTCGTCGAAGCCGCCGGCGGCCCGCCCGGCGGCGTGGAAGGCGTCGACCCGCTCCCGCGACGGCGCGACAAAGCCGACGTGCAGCCGCCGCGTCGCCGGCTTGCCCGGCTTCCCCCCGGCGATCGAGAAGCCGCCCCATTGGACGAACTCGTCGTCGCGTCCGGTCTGCGCGATCCCAAGCGCGCCGAGCGCGGCGCCGTAGAGCCGCTCGGCGGCGTCGCGATCGCTGACGCGGACGGTGACGTGGTCGAACATCGGCCCGATCCTAACCCGCCGCCCCCGACTCCACTCCCCATCCGCCGTCCATGTCACCCTTGCGCGCATGTCCGACATCGCGCACGACGATCCGGTGCAGGGCCCCGTGATCATGACCTTCGACGGGCGGGTGCTTGAGCTGTTCACCGAACGGCTCGCCAGCACCACCCGGATGATCACCGGCATGCTGCACGTCGAGGTCGGCGAGCCCAATCGCAAGGGCGTCCGCGAGGTCGCCTTCTCGTGCGCGTCCGGCTGGCGCAGCGGCGGCGGCTGCCGCCTGTGGGTGCAGGAGGATCGCTGGCCGGCGGTCGAGCCGTTCGTGCGCGAGGTCGCCGCAGCGGCCGAGGCGGGCGCGCGATGATCCTGCGCGTCCCGCGCCCCCAGTCCGACGCGATCCTCGGCGCGATGCGCGCGATCGCGCTCGCGCACGGCGACGACGGCGTCGCGCCGATCGACCGGCAGACGATCGCCGCCTGCGCACAGATCGTGCTCGGACGCGGTCCCGGCGACGCCGACACGGTCGCGCCGCGCGACCCGCAGCAGCTCGCCGACGCGCTGCTGAGCCACGACGACGCGCAGCAGGCGGTGCGGCTGCTGGCGGTGATGTCGCTCGTCGGCGGCCGCGTCGACGCCGAGAAGACCGCGCTCGTGCAGCAGTTCGCCGACGCGCTCGGCAGCGACGAGGACTACCTGCGGATCCTCGCCGAGACGGCCGCGGGCGAGGTCGCGCAGGCCGCCGCCTGCATCGTGCGCAAGAACGCCGAGTCGTTCCCACACCTGGAGACGGCCGGGATCGACAGGGACGCGATCGCCCCCTTCCTGCCGTACCGAGAGGCGCCCGACCCGCAGCTGGAGGCGAGATACACGGCGCTCGGGCAGCTGCCGCCGACCACCTTCGGCCGTGCCTTCCACGAGCATTTCGTCAGCCACGGCTTCGCCTTCCCCGGCAACCCGGGCGGCCTCGCCGAGGGCTTCACGACGCCGCACGACTCCTCGCACGTGCTGAGCGGCTACTCGACGTCGCAGCTCGGCGAGCTGTGCGTCTCGACCTTCATCGGCGCGATGCACCCCGACCACCCGATGGCCGCAGAGGTCCTGCCGGTCCTGTTCAGCTGGCACCTCGGGATCCACCTCAACGACATCGCCGGCGCGGCGACCGGCTACTTCGAGCCGCGTCGCTTCTGGACGGCGTGGGATCGCGGCGCCGCGATGAGCACCGACATCGTCGCCGCGGAATGGGACTTCTGGAGCGCGACGGAGGTCGATCTCGAGGAGCTGCGCGCGGCGTACGACCTGCCGCCGGTGGCGCAGGAGCTGCTGGCGTAGCGAGAGAGATCAATTGCCCCGCCCCGGCCGCGTGCCGGGGCGGGTGCGTCCTAGGCGGCGTCCAGACGCGCTTGCAGCGCGTCGACCTGCTGGCGCATCTCGTCCGGCAGGCGGTCGCCGAACTTCTCCAGGTGCTCGCGGATGGAGGGCAGCTCGGCCTTCCACTCCTCGGCGTCGACCTTCAGCAGCTCCGCGAGATCGGCGGCGGAGATGTCGAGGCCGTCGGTGTCGAGCGCGTCCGGGGTCGGCAGGATGCCGATCGGCGTCTCGACGCCCGCGTCACTGCCGGCCGTGCGCTCGAAGACCCACTTCAGCACGCGGCTGTTCTCACCGAAGCCGGGCCACAGCCAGCGCCCGTCCTCGTCCTTGCGGAACCAGTTGACGTAGAAGATCTTCGGCAGCTGCGCGCCTTCGCGCCGCCCGATCTCCAGCCAGTGGCCGATGTAGTCGCCCATGTGGTACCCGGCGAACGGGAGCTGCGCGAACGGGTCGCGCCGCAGTCTGCCGACCGCGCCGGTCGCCGCGGCGGTCGTCTCCGACGCCATCGTCGCGCCGAGGAAGACGCCATGGTCCCAGTCGTACGCCTCGTGCACGAGCGGAACGACGCTGGAGCGGCGGCCGCCGAAGAGGAAGGCGTCGATCGGCACGCCGGCCGGGTCCTCCCACTCGGGCGCGATCGCCGGATCCTGCTCGGCCGGGACCGTGAAGCGCGAGTTCGGATGCGCGGCCGGTCTGCCCGACTCGGGCGTCCACGGGTTGCCGTGCCAGTCGGTCAGCCCGGCCGGCGGCTCCTCGGTCAGGTCCTCCCACCAGATGTCGCCGTCCGCGGTTCTGGCGACGTTGGTGAAGATCGCGTTCGCACGCGCGGTCGCGATCGCGTTCGGGTTCGTCTTCTCGCTGGTGCCCGGCGCGACGCCGAAGAAGCCGGCCTCGGGGTTGACCGCGTAGAGGCGGCCGTCCTCGCCGAACTTCATCCAGGCGATGTCGTCGCCGATCGTCTCGACCGTCCAGCCCTCGAGCGTCGGGATCAGCATCGCGAGGTTGGTCTTGCCGCAGGCCGACGGGAAGGCGCCCGTGACGTACTTCACGACGCCCTCGGGCGAGGTCAGCTTGAGGATCAGCATGTGCTCGGCCAGCCAGCCCTCGTCACGCGCCATCACGGAGGCGATCCGCAGCGCGAAGCACTTCTTGCCGAGCAGTGCGTTGCCGCCGTAGCCGGAGCCGAACGACCAGATCTGGCGCGTCTCGGGGAAGTGGACGATGTACTTGTTGTCCGCGTTGCAGGGCCACGGGACGTCCTGCTCGCCCGGCGCCAGCGGCGCCCCGACGGAGTGCACGCACGGCACGAAGTGGCCGTCGTCACCGAGCACGTCGAGCGCGCCCCTGCCCATCCGGGTCATGATCCGCATCGACACGGCGACGTACGCCGAGTCGGTCAGCTGCACCCCGATGTGCGCGATCTCGGAGCCGAGCGGCCCCATCGAGAACGGCACGACGTACATCGTGCGCCCGCGCATCGACCCCTTGAAGAGGCCGTCGAGGTGGGCGCGCATCTCGTCGGGATCGCGCCAGTTGTTCGTCGGCCCGGCGTCGTCCTCCGACGCCGAGCAGATGAAGGTGCGGTCCTCGACGCGGGCGACGTCGCCCGGATCCGACAGCGCCAGGTACGAGTTCGGGCGCTTCGCGTCGGAGAGGCGCTCGAACGTGCCGGCGTCGACCAGCTCCTGCGCGAGACGGTCGTACTCCTCGGCGGAGCCGTCGCACCAGTGGATGCGTTCCGGCTGGGTCAAAGCGGCGACCTCGTCGACCCAGGCCAGGAGTTTCTCGTGGCGGGTCGGGGGGGCGTCGGTCTCGGTGATGCTCACGTGCACTCCCTCGGTTGGCTCGCGTGGCATCCGCGGCAGTATTTCATCGCTTTCGGAAAGCTGCTTCCAGAACCACCCGAACGCTGACGTTCTGACGACCTACTCGGTCCCGGGATTGCGCTTGGGGACGAGCACCAGGCGTCTGAACTCTGCGACCAGCACGCCGTCCTGGTTGAGCACGCGCGTGTGGACCTTGACGAGGCCGCGATCGGGCTTGGAGCGGGAAGGTCTGACTTCCAGCACCTCGGTCTCTGCGAACAGCGTGTCGCCGTGGAAGACGGGGTTGGGATGGCTGAGACCCTCGGTCGCGAGGTTGGCGATCGCCTTGCCGGAGATGTCCGAAACGGACATTCCGAGCGCCAGAGAATAGACATACGGTCCGACAACTACATTTTTCCCCTGCTGCGACTGACCCGCGTAGACGTCGTTGATGTGGAGCGGGTGGTGGTTCATCGTGATGAGGCAGAAGAGGTGGTCGTCCGCCTCCGTGACCGTCTTGGCGGGCCAGTGCTTGTAGACCGCGCCCTCCTCGAACTCCTCCAGGTAGCGGCCGTAGCTGTGCGCGCCGGACGCTTCGCGGGTGGCCTGGTCGGTGTCGACGTGGTTCGTCGTCTCGCTCATTCGGTGCTCCTCGCTGGCAGGGACTGGGGATGCGAAGCCGGCAAGGATGCCGTATCGGGGTCTGTGGGAACCCCGGATGCCTACGATCGGGCGCGATCTCTTGAACAGGAGCCTCCCCGTGCGCAATCCCCGTGACTTCCTGAAGCCCCTCGCCAACGGCGCTCCTGCGCCGCTGCTGGACGTCCCCGCGACCCCCTCGCGGATGATCCACTTCTTCGACCCGAGCAACGAGAAGATGGCGGCGAAGGTCCCCGACATCGCCCAGAAGGCCGACGTCGTGCTCGGCAACCTCGAGGACGGCGTCCCGGCCGACCGCAAGGAGGCGGCGCGCGCCGGACTCGTCAGCATCGCCAACTCGCTCGACCCGAGCGCGACGCTGTGGACGCGCGTCAACTCGCTCGAGAGCCCGTGGGTGCTCGACGACATCACCGCCGCGGTGCTCGAGGCCGGCGACAAGATCGACGTGATCATGCTGCCGAAGGTCGAGGGGCCGTGGGACATCCACTACGCCGACCGCCTGATCGCTCAGCTGGAGGCGAAGGCCGGCCTCGAACGCCCGATCCTGATCCACGCGATCCTCGAGACGGCGCTCGGCATGGCCAACGTCGAGGAGATCGCCTCCGCCTCCCCGCGCATGCAGGGGATCTCGCTCGGCCCGGCCGACCTCGCCGCCTCGCGCCGCATGAAGACGACGCGCGTCGGCGGCGGCCACCCCGGCTACCGCGTGATCGACGACCCGGATCCGGCCAACCCCGAGGCGCCGCGCGCGACCGCGCAGCAGGACCCGTGGCACTACACGCTCGCGCGCATGGTCGACGCCTGCACGGCGACGGGGATCCTGCCCTACTACGGGCCGTACGGCGACATCAAGGACGTCGACGGCTGCGAGGCGCAGTTCCGCGCCGCCTTCCTGCTCGGCTGCGTCGGCACGTGGTCGCTGCATCCGGTCCAGGTCGGGATCGCGAAGAAGGTCTTCAGCCCCGATCCCGACGAGGTCGCCTTCGCGAAGAAGGTGATCGAGGCGATTCCCGACGGCCGCGGCGTCCACATGATCGACGGCAAGATGCAGGACGACGCGACCTGGAAGCAGGCGCAGGTGATGGTCACGCTCGCGCGCTCGCTGGCCGAGCGCGATCCCGAGCTGGCCGAGGCGTATGGGCTGTAGCCCCTCCGAGGACGAGCGCGGCGGCCTCTGCGGCCGCTGCCCGTCCGGCGGGCGGCGGCGACGGGCGCAGCGCGCGCCCGTCCCCTCCTCGCCGTATCAGTCGGCGAGCGCCGCTATGCGGCGTAACCTGCGGCGTGTCCGGCCTGCACGACGCGCTCTGCCATCTTGCGATTCGCCTCGTCGATCATCTCGCCGTCGAACATAGCCGCGCCCTGGCCGCCCTCGTCGGCGGCGGCGCGGTAGGCGTCGAGCATCGCCGAGGCGCGCTCGAAGTCTCTCTGCGTCGGGCTGAAGACCTCGTTGACGACGGCGATCTGGCTCGGGTGGATCGTCCACTTGCCGTCGAGGCCGAGCGCGCGCGCGATGCCGGCGCGGGTGCGCAGCCCCTCCTCGTCCTTGAAGTTCGCGTACGGCCCGTCGATCGCCTGGATGCCGGCGGCGCGGGCCGCGACGACGAGGCGGCTGTAGAGGTAGTTGAGGTGGTCGCCGGGGTAGCCCTCGGGAACGCCGCCGATCGTCGTGATCGGGATGCCGATCGCGGCCGAGTAGTCGCCCGGGCCGAAGATCAGCGTCTCCATCCGCTTGGAGGCGGTCGCGATCTGCTCGCAGGCGATCAGGCCCTTCGCGTCCTCGATCTGCGCCTCGATCCCGATGCGGCCGACCTCCCACCCCTTCGCCAGCTCGATCTGCGTGATCAGCTTGTCGGTCATCTCGACGTCGCCGGGCGTCTGCACCTTCGGCAGCATGATCGCGGCGAGCTTGTCGCCGGCCTGCTCGACGACGTCGATCAGGTCGCGGTAGTAGTGCGGCGTGTCGGTGCCGTTGACGCGCACGACGACCGTCGTGTCGCCGAAATCGAGGTCGTGGAGGGCCGCGATCACGACGCACCTGTCACGCCGTCCCCGGGTCCAGCGAGCGCTTCATCGCGAAGGCGGTAGGCCTCGACGCCGACGAGGTCTTCCTCGACCTCGAGGACGCCGTCGCGCAGGGCGAGAAGGCGAGAG
>DATIOB010000799.1:0-6713 GCA_035473605.1 Conexibacter sp. | reverse complement strand
CAGGACGATCAGCGGCACGCGCGCCTCGGCCGCCTCGATCACCGCCGGCAGCAGCTCCGCCGCGGCCGTCCCTGACGTCACCGTGACGGCGACCGGGCGGCCGGTCCGCTTCGCCAGCCCGACCGCGAAGAAGCCGGCGACGCGCTCGTCGACGTGCGACCACGAGCGCAGCCGCTGCTCGCGCGCGAGCGACAGCACGACCGGCGTCGAGCGCGAGCCGGGGGAGGTGCAGGCGTCGGTCACGCCGCAGCGCGCCAGCTCGTCGCAGAAGGCGCGCAGGAGGAGGTAGGTGTCGGTCGTGGCACTCATGTAGACATCCTGGATATGACGGATCCGGCGACGATCGTCCTGCTCCACGGCTTCACGCAGACCGGGCGAAGTTGGGATCCCGTCGTCGCTGCGATGGGCGAACGCTATCGCGCGCTCGCGCCGGACCTCCGCGGCCACGGCGCGGCCGCCGCCGCGCGGCCGGTCGGCTTCGCAGAGATCGCCGCCGACGTGCTGGCGCTGGCGCCGCCGCGCTTCGCGCTCGCGGGCTACTCGATGGGCGGCCGCATCGCGCTCGACCTGGCGTTGCGCGACGGCGGCGCGGCGCAGCAGCGGATCGAGCGGCTGACGCTGATCGGCGCCAGCCCCGGGCTGCGCTCCGACGGCGAGCGGGCCGCCCGCCGCGCCGCCGACGAGGCGCTCGCGGAGGAGATCGTCGACGGCGGCGTCGAGGCGTTCGCGCGCCGGTGGGCGGAGCAGCCGCTGTTCGCCGACCAGCCGCCGGCGGTCGCCGCGGCGGCTCACGCAGAGCGGCTGCGCAGCACGCCGGAGGGGCTCGCCGCCTCGCTGCGCGGCGTCGGCACCGGCGCGATGGAGCCGCTGTGGGAGCGGCTGCCGCGGCTGCGCCTGCCGGTCACGCTGATCGCCGGCGAGCGCGACGCGAAGTTCCGCGCGCTCGCCGAGCAGATGGCGGAGCTGCTGCCCGACGCGACGCTCCACGTCGTCGCCGGCGCCGGCCATGCAGTGCAGCTGGAGCGCCCCGAAGTGGTCGCGGAGCTGCTGTAAGCGCGCCAACGCGCCCATTCATCCCGGTTCCCTCCCCATTTTTCTGTTCGCAGGCGTAGCGTCCGGCCGCATGTACACCACCGGTATCTGGTCCAGGAAGTCGCGCCTGGGCCTGCTCTCCGCGTCCGTCGCCGTCTGTGCCATGCCGGCCGGCGCCGCGGCCGCCCCCAGCATGTCGGTGCTCGCCAGCGGGCTCGACAACCCCCGTCACGTCTCGCTCGCGCCCGACGGCAGAACGCTCTACGTCGCCGCCGCCGGCAAAGCCGGCGGCAGCTGCTTCGGGCCGAGAAGAGAGCAGACCTGCTTCGGCTTCAGCGGCAGAATCGTCGCGCTCTCGCCCTCCGGCGGCGCCCCCCGCACCGTCGCCGGCGGCCTGCTCTCGGTCGCCGGGCCCGACGGCACCTTCGCGACCGGTCCCGACGGCGTCTCCGCCGGCCCCGACGGCCGCGTCGTCACCGTCATCACGTCCAGCACGCAGAGAGACATCAGAGGCATCCCGAGAAGAGCGCAGGCGCAGGCGGGCCAGCTCTTCCGCGTGCTGCCGAGACCGCTGACCGACGTCGCGTCGATCGACAGCTTCGAGTGGAGCAACAACTCCGACGGCGTCAGAGACGACACCAACTCGAACCCCTACGCGGTGCTCGCGCTCGACGGCAGCGAGGTCGTCGCCGACGCCGGCGCGAATGCGATCCTCTCCGTCGTGGGCAGAAGAGTCTCGCTGCTGGCGACGATCAGAGGACCGGGCAGAACCCAGCGCGTCCCGTCGTCGCTGGCGCTCGGCCCCGACGGCGACGTCTACGTCGGCGAGCTGGCCGAGGGCGCCGGCACCGGCAGAGCGCGCGTGCTGCGGCTGACCGGCGAGGGGACCCCGCCGACCGTCTACGCCACCGGCTTCACGACCGTCACCGGCGTCGCCTTCGGCCCCGACGGCTCGCTCTACGTGACCGAGCTGACGACGAACACAAGAGCGAGATCGGCCCCCGGCCGCGTCACGCGGATCGCGCCCGACGGCAGACGCACGAGCTTCTCCAGAGGCCTCGTCTTCCCGCAGGGCGCCGCGGTCGGCGCGGACGGCAGCGTCTACGTCTCGAACTTCTCGATCCTGCCGGGCAGAACGCCGAGAAGCGGCCCCTTCAGAGGCGCCGGCGGCCAAGTCGTGAAGATCAGCGGACTGTGAGGCTGCGATGACGGGAGCGTTGTACCGCCTCGGCAAGCTGTGCGTGCGCCACCGCCTCGCGGTGGTGCTGACGTGGGTCGCGATCGCGATCGCGCTGATCGCGCTCGCCGGCGCGCTCGGCTCGCAGGCGAGCGACAACGTCAGCCTGCCGGGGACGGGCAGCCAGCAGGTGACCGACCTGCTGCAGCGCGGCTTCCCGTCGCAGGCGAACGGGTCGAGCCCGATCGTGCTGCGCGCGCCGAGCGGCGCGAGAGTGACCGACGGCAGATTCACGAGCGCGATCGACGACTCCGTCAGAGCGCTGCAGGGCGACGAGTACGTCGCGAAGGTGATCAGCCCGCTCGACAGCGCCGGCGCCGGTCAGGTCTCCAGAGACCAGACGATCGCGTACATCTCGGTCTTCCCGGACCGCAGCCTCGGCGACGTCACGCTCGAGGACGCGCAGGCGATCCTCGACAAGGCGGATCCGGCGAAGAGAGCGGGCCTGTCGACCTCGGCCGGCGGCCCGCTCGGCTCGAAGCTGAGCAAGCCGGAGACGGAGACGAGCGAGGTCGTCGGCCTCGCGATGGCGCTCGTCGTGCTCGCCTTCACGTTCGGCTCGCTCGTCGCGATGGGGCTGCCGATCGCCTCCGCGCTGATCGGCGTGCTCGCGGGCGTCTCCGGGATCACGCTGCTCAGCCACGTCACGGAGGTGCCGACCTCGGCGCCGACGCTGGCGATCATGCTCGGCCTCGGCGTCGGGATCGACTACGCGCTCTTCATCGTCACCGCGCACCGCGACACGCTGGCGAGAGGGATGGATCCGCACGAGTCGGTCGCGCGCGCCGTCGCGACCTCCGGCGGCGCGGTCCTGTTCGCCGGCTGCACGGTCGTCGTGGCGGTCTGCTCGCTGATAGTGGCGGGGATCCCGCTCGTGACGACGCTCGGTCTCACGACCGGGCTGATGGTCGCGATCGCGATCGTCTGCGCGCTGACGCTGCTGCCGGCGATACTCGGGCTCGTCGGCGCGCGCATCAACCACCTGCCGCTGCCGGGCCGCAAGCCCGACCAGGCGGTCGACGTCGAGAGCAACCGCTGGGCCCGCTTCGCGCGCTGGATCACGCACCATCCGTTCGTCGCCGTCGCGCTCGCGCTGGCGATCCTGATCCCGCTGACGATCCCCGCCTTCTCGCTCCACTTCGGCCAGGCCGACACCGGCGCGCTGCCGAGAGAGGAGACGGCGCGGCAGGCCTACGACGACCTCACGAAGGGCTTCGGCGTCGGCGCCAACGGGCCGATCGTGATCGCGGCGAGACTGGCGAGACCGGCCCAGCCCGGCGACGCGTCGCTGCAGAGACTGCAGCAGGCGGTCGCCGGCAAGGACGGCGTCGTCGCCGTCACGCCGGTCGCGCTCGACGGCCCCGGCCAGATCGCGACGTTCAACGCGATCCCCAGCACGGCGCCGTCGGACACCGCGACCGAGGACCTCGTCGACGACCTGCGCGCGACGACGATCCCGGAGGCGACCAGAGGGACCGGCGACGCGGCCTTCGTCGGCGGCTCGACGGCCGCCTCGATCGACCTCGCGGAGGAGATCTCCGACACGCTGCCGGAGACGATCCTCGTGATCATCGGGCTCAGCTTCATCCTGCTGACGATCGCCTTCCGCTCGATCGCGATCCCGCTGAAGGCGGCGGCGATGAACCTGCTCTCGATCGGCGTCGCCTACGGCGTCGTCGTGATGGTCTTCCAGTACGGCTGGTTCGCCGGGCTTGTCGGGCTCGAGGACGCGGTGCCGATCGTCAGCTACCTGCCGCTGCTGATGTTCGCCGGGCTGTTCGGCCTCTCGATGGACTACGAGGTCTTCCTCATGAGCCACGTGCAGGAGCACTGGAAGGAGAGCGGCGATGCGCGCGGCGCGATCGTCACCGGCGTCGCCGAGAGCGCGAGAGTGATCACGGCCGCGGCGCTGATCATGGTCGCCGTCTTCGCGAGCTTCATCCTCAACGGCGACCCGACGATCAAGCAGTTCGGCGTCGGCCTCTCGATCGCGGTGATCGTCGACGCGACGATCGTGCGCTGCCTGCTGGTGCCGGCCGTGATGGCGCTGCTGGGCAGAGCGGCGTGGTGGATCCCCGGCTGGCTCGACCGGATCCTGCCGCACATCTCGGTCGAGGGCCACGGCTACTTCGAGGACGAGGCGCGGGGCGGCGGACCGCCGTCGGGACCGCCGGCCGGGCCGCCCTCCGGCTCGCCGCCGGCCGCTACGCCCGAATCCCGAGACCGGGTCCCGTCGGAACCCGCATGAAGCCGTCGCGGACCGCCAGCGCCGGGTCGACGTCGAGGCCGTCGAAGGCGTCGAGCGTCGCCAGCCCGCAGGCGACCGCCGGCGCCAGGGCGGCGGCGGCGTGGAGCGCACCGGCGATCCCGAGCGGTCCGTCGAAGGTCGAGGCGAGGTAGACGTCGCTGCCGGCCGCGCGAGCGCGGTCGGCGGCCTCGATCAGGCCGGTGATGCCGCCGCAGCGGCTCAGCTTGAGGCAGACGAGGCGGGTCGCGCCGGCGTCGATCGCGCCGGGGCCGACCCCGCTCTCGTCCATCGCGACCGGCAGCCCGGGCAGCGTCTCCTGCACGTCGCGCAGCGCCTCGACGCCGTGGACCGGCTCCTCGATCAGCTCGATCCCGCTGCCGGTCAGCGCGCGCAGCTGCGCGACCGCCTCACGCGGCGTCTCCCAGGCGCCGTTGGCGTCGAGCCGCAGCGCGACGTCGGGGCCGACCGCGGCGCGCACGGCGGCGAGCCGGCCGGCGTCGTCGCCGATCCCGGCCTTCAGCTTCAGCACGCGGTGGCCGGCGGCGACGAGCGCGACCGCCTCGGCGGCGGCGCCGGCGCGGTCGGCGGCGCCGACGAGCGCGTTGACGGCGATCGCCATCCCCGCCTCGGCGCCGAGCAGCGACGCGACCGGCGCTCTCACTCTGCGCCCCTCGCGGTCCCACAGCGCGAGGTCGATCGCCGCGATCGCCTGCGGCAGCACCGCGACCTGCCGGCACTCGGCGAGGATCTGCGCGCGCGGCAGCCCCTCGGCCTCGCGCAGGATCGGGCGGCAGTCCTCCAGCGCCGCGTGCACGTCGTCGAGCGCGACGCCGTCGTAGGCCGGCAGCGGCGCCGCCTCGCCGGCGCCGGCGACGCCGTCGGCGCCCATGATCAGCACGTCGAGCAGCGCGCGCTCGGCGATCGTCCCGTGGGCGGTCTGCAGCGGGGTGCGCAGACGCAGGCGGCGCGGGGCGATCGCGAGGCGCATGCGAAGCGGCGGCTCAGCTCAGCAGGATGCCGGCCGACAGCAGGACGCAGAAGATCAGCTCGAGCATGCCGGTCTTCGCCAGCGCCTCGTTGAGCGTCGGCCCGTCGGTGCGGTTTCTGACGATCCGCACGACCGGCGCCGCCAGCGGCACGCACAGCAGCGGCAGCAGCACCCACGGCGACAGCGGGCCGAAGATCCACGTGACCGGCGTCAGCAGGAAGGCGCCATAGACCATCACGGCGAACAGCACCTGCGTGCGGCGGCGCCCGAGCCGCACCGCGAGCGTCTTCTTGCCGGCCCTGCGGTCGGTGTCCATGTCGCGGTAGTTGTTGACGACGAGCACCGCGGAGGCGAGCAGGCCGGGCGGCACCGCCAGCGCGAACGCCTCCCACTCGAGCGTCTCGGTCTGCACGAAGTAGGAGCCGGCGACGGCGACGATCCCGAAGAAGAGAAAGACGAACAGCTCGCCGAGGCCGTCGTAGCCGTACGGCCGCGGGCCGCCGGTGTAGAGCACGCCGGCGACGATCGAGGCGACGCCGACGAGCAGCAGCTGCCAGCCGGCGACGGCGATCAGGTAGGCGCCGCAGGCGATCGCCAGCGCGAAGGTGACGTAGGTCGCGATCAGCACCTGCCGCGGCGGCACGAGGCCGCCGGCGGTCACGCGCACGGGGCCGAGGCGGTCCTCGGTGTCGGCGCCGCGGCGCGCGTCGGAGTAGTCGTTGGAGAGGTTGGCGCCGACCTGGATGAAGAGCGCGCCGAGCACCGCTGCGGCGAAGCGCAGCGGGTGGAAGACGTCCTCGAAGCCGGCGAGCGCGGTGCCGACGAGCACCGGCGCGAGGCCGACCGGCAGCGTCCGCAGACGCGCGGCCATCAGCCAGATGCGGACCACGTTGGTGGAGGTGTCGGCGCTCATCGGCTGGCTAGGGGCGACGGGGGAATCTGGAGAAGTCGGGCTGGCGCTTCTCGAGGAAGGCGGTGCGGCCCTCTCTCGCCTCGTCGCTGCCGTAGAGCAGCAGGTTGGTGTCGTGCGCGAGCTGCTGGATGCCGGCGTAGCCGTCCTCCTGCGCGTTGAAGCTCGACTTCACCAGCCGCAGCGCGAAGGGGGAGAGGGCGAGCATCTCGCGGCACCACTGCACGGTCGTCTCCTCGACCTCGGCGAGCGGCACGACGGCGTTGATGAGCCCCATCTCCAGTGCCTCGGCGGCGTC
>DATIOB010000798.1:0-1884 GCA_035473605.1 Conexibacter sp. | reverse complement strand
GTCATGCGGCCATGATGGCGCGGGGTCCGATGCACCCGTTTGGCGGGGGTCGGCGCCGGCGGCGGCATGGCGAGCCGGCGCGGGCCGTCGCGCCGGGGCCGGCGCGGGCGTAGGCTGGCCCGATGCGGGTGACCCTGTGCGGAGCGTTCACGCTCGAGCCGCGCGACAGCGCGGCCGCGCTGCCCGGCGGTCAGGCGCGCCAGGTGCTGACCTACCTCGCCGCGCGCCGCGGCCGGCTGATCCGCCGCGACGTGCTGAGCGACGTGCTGTGGCCGGCGGCCGGGACGGCGCCGCAGGATCCCGACGCGGTCCTCTCCAGCCTGCTGTCGCGGCTGCGCCCGCTGATCGCGCCGGCGAGCGTGCAGAGCAGCGGAGGCGGCGTCGCGCTGACGCTGCCGGAGGGCTCGACGGTCGACGTCGAGGAGGCGGCGGGCGCGCTGGAGCGGGCCCGCGCCGCGCTCGCCGAGGGGCGTGCCGCGGAGGCGTGGGAGGAGGCGACGCACGCGCTGGAGATCGCCGAGGCCGGCTTCCTGCCCGAGCAGGAGGACGACTGGGCCAACGGCCCGCGCGAGCTGGTGCAGACGATGCGGGTCGACGCGCTCGAAGCGCAGGCGAACGCGTCGGTCGCGCTCGGCGACGGCCAGCTCGTCGCGGGCGAGGCGGCGGCGCGGATCGCGGTCGTGCTGGCGCCGCTGCGCGAATCGGCGCACGCCGCGCTGATGCGGGTGCTGACGGAGCGCGGCAACACCGCCGAGGCGCTGCGCGTCTACGAGCAGCTGCGGCGGCTGCTGATGGAGGAGCTGGGCGTCGCGCCCTCGCGCGAGCTGCGGACGCTGCACGAGGAGCTGCTCGACGCACCGCCCCCCGAGCCCGTCGCGCTGAAGGCGAAGACCGCGGCGATCCTCGCCCGCCCGCCGCTGCCCGCGGTCGTGCGGGCGCTCGGCAGCGGCGAGGCGATAGGGCGCAGAGCGGCGCTGGGACAGCTCCACCGCAGCGTCGAGCTGGTGCGGCGGGACGGTCCGCGCGCGGCGGTCGTGCTCGGCGAGCCGGGGATGGGCACCTCGCGGCTGGCCTGCGTCTTCGCGCGCGAGCTGTACGACGCCGGCGCGTATGTCCTGTTCGGCCGCGCCGACCCCGGCGCCGCCGGCGGCACGACGGCGCTGCGCGAGGCGTTCGCGCCGCTCGTCGAAGGCGATGGCGACGGCGACTGGGACGACGCCGCGTGGGCGGCTGCCGGCGCCGCCGAGGACAACGGCGACGGACCGTGGGGACGGGCGCTGAGCGAGGCCTGCGAGCGGCTGGTCGCGGTCGGCCAGCGGCAGCTCGTCGTCGTCGTGATCGACGACGCCGAGGCGCTCGACGACGCCAGCGCGCGGCTGCTGCGGATCGCGCTGGGGGCGCCCGACACGCACCTGCTGCTGGTGCTGACGGCGACCTCGCGGGCGCTGCGCGGCGGCTCGGCGACCTGGCACGTGCTCGACCGCCTGCGGCAGGTCTCGCGCCGCGACGACGTCGTGCTCGACGAGCTGGACGGCGCGCAGGTCGCCGCGCTCGTCGCCGACGAGCTGCCGGACGCCCCGGCGGCGCTCAGCGCCGCGCTCTACGACTACGTCGGCGGTCATCCGGTGCTGGTGCGCGAGGCGATCGCGGCGCTGCGCGACGCCGCCGACCCGCTCGCGGCGCTGCGGGAGGTCGTCCCGCGCACGCTGCGCGCGAGCGTCGCGCAGCGCTACGGGCGGCTCGGCGACGACGCCCGCAGCGTCGTGCGCGTCGTCGCCGCGCTCGGCTCCGTCGCCGCCGTCGGGCGGGTCGCGCTGCTGCTGGAGCGCTCGCGCGAGCAGACGATCGGCGCCGTCGCGGAGGCGACCGACGCGCGCCTGCTGC
>DATIOB010000797.1:0-13504 GCA_035473605.1 Conexibacter sp. | reverse complement strand
TCGCCGCGGTCCGCTCGCTCGCCGCGGGCAACGACCTGCTGCTGCTGACCGGGCCTGGCTCCTTCCCGCTCGCGCGCGAGGCGCTGATCGCCGCCGCCCGCGCCGACCCGGCGATCCGTGCCCGCGTCGCCGAGTCGGCCGCGCGCGTCGTCGAGCTGCGCGCGCGTCTGGCGCGCTGAACCGCGCGGCGAGCAGCCCGCGCGGCTCAGCTGAGCGCGCCGCGCAGGACCGAGTCGGAGGAGTGCTCGGTGCCGCCGTCGACCCGCTGCAGCGAGACGTCGAGGTATCTGTAGCGGTCCGCGGCGGCGGGCAGCGGAACCTCGACGACCGCCCGCCCGTCGGCGCCGACCGAGAACGACGCGACCGGCACGAGGTCGTCGGGATCGTTCAGCAGCCACGCCTCGTAGTAGCTGCCGGCCGGCGCCGGCGGCAGATCCTCGATCGTCAGCAGCATTCTGTTGGGGCCGGTCATGCGCGCGGTCGCGCCGGCGCTGACCCGCGCGCTGTCGAGCGGAGCGAGCACGACCGCGGGTCCGTCGCCGCCGCGCGTCCCGCCGCCGTCGCCGTCGACCAGCACGCCGATCCCGATCCCGGCGCCGAGCAGCGCGACCGCCGCCAGCGCCGTCGCCGCCCACGAGCGCGGCGCCGCCGGCAGCCAGCGACGGGGACCGCCCGCGGCGCGCCCACGGCCCGCGCCGGCCTGCGCGCCGACGCCCGCGCCCGCAGCCGACCCCGCGCCACCGGGCAGCGCGTCCCACGCCTGCTCCGGCAGCGACTCCAGTCGCGCCACCGCCGGCGCGAGCCGCTCGGCCTGCGCGCGCAGCTCCGGCTCGCGCGCGAGCCGCTCCTCGAAGCGCTCCCGCGCCGCGGGGTCGAGCTCGCCGAGCAGGTAGTCGCTCAGTTGGGCGTCGTCGGTCATCTCGTTCGCTCCTCCTCGTCGAGGAGGCCGCGCAGGCGCCCGAGCGCCTGCACCATCCGCATCTTGACGGTCCCGAGCGGGACGCCGGTGCGCGCGGCGATCTCGCGCTGCGTGAGGCCGCGATGGAAGCGCAGCCGCAGCATCTCCGCCTCGTCGGCCGGCAGCCGCGTCAGCAGCCCGGCGACCTGCCAGCGGTCGAGCAGCGCGTCGACCTCCGAGCGGCCGCCGGCGGCGTCGCGGTCGAGCACGGCCGTCGCGGTGGCGGGATCGTGCGGCTCGGGCACGCGACGGCGCAGCTGGTCGAGCGCGCGCGAGCGGGCGATCATCAGCATCCACGTCAGCAGCGAGGCGCGCTCGGGGTCGTAGGTCGGGCCGCGCTGCCACACCTCCAGCAGCGTCACCTGCAGCACGTCCTCGGCGGTCGCGCGGTCGCCGAGCAGGTTCGTGAGGAAGCCGAGCACGATCCCGCCGTACTGCTGCTGCAGCGCTTCGAGCGCCTTCGCGTCCTGCTTGCGCAGGCCGCGCGCCAGCCGTCGCTCGCGGCGGCGGTCGCGTCCGCTGCTGCGCACGGGCTCGGTCACGTCCCCAACGATGCCGGAAAGCGGGAGGGCGCGTGCTGTCGCGGTCATGCCACTGATACGCGCCCGGCGCCGTGGCGGGTTGCCCGCGAGCTTCCCAACCGCCCCTGACCGCCGCGCCGTAGAGAGCCACAGACCCGTCCCAACGATCACGGAGGTACACCCGTGAAGCGCTTCATCGCCGCATCGCTCGTCGCCGTCCTGGCGGCGCTCGCGCTCAGCGCGCCGTCGGCACTCGCCGCTCGCGCCGCCCAGCAGCCGAACATCGTCGAGCTGGCCGCCGGCAACAGACAGTTCTCGGTGCTCGTCAGACTCGTGAGAGCGGCCGGGCTCGTCGGAGCGCTGTCGGGCAGAGGGCAGCTGACCGTCCTCGCGCCGACCAACGCGGCCTTCGCGAAGGTCCCGAGAGCGACGCTCGACGCGCTCGCGAAGGACAGGAGAGCGCTCCGCCGCGTCCTGCTCTACCACGTCATCAGAGGAGCGGTGCCGGCGAGAAAGATCGTCACGCTCAGAAGCGCGCCGACGCTCGCCGGCCCGAAGGTGCACATCCGCGTCAGCGGCAGATCGGTCTTCGTCAACAAGGCGAAGGTGATCAGAACCGACCTGCGCGCCAGCAACGGCATCGTGCACGTGCTGGGCGGGGTGCTGATTCCGCCGAACTGAACGACGCTGAGCCGGCGCCTCGCGCCGGCAGAAGTGGGAAAAGGGCGGGACCGCACGGTCCCGCCCTTCGCCTTTGTCCATCGGGCGCTTGAGAACGTCGTGTGAAGCGGGCATCCTCACCGCATCGATACGACATCAAGATTGTTATGCCGACCAGAATGGTGCGGATTCTGCAATACTGCGAATCCCTATCCGATTTCGACCGTTTCTGGGAGGAACCTGTGAAATCACGGACGTCCGCTCTGTTGTCAACCTTCGCTGTGCTCGTCGCGCTCGTCGTGGCCGGCTGCGGCGGTGGCTCGAGCGACAGCGCCGGCGGCGACGACTCCGGCAACGACGACGCCGCGACGAAGCTGTCGCTGGTCGCCTACGCGGTGCCGAAGGTCGGCTTCGACAAGGTGATCCCCGCCTTCCAGGCCACGCCCGAGGGCAGAGGCGTCGGCTTCAGCCAGTCGTACGGCGCCTCCGGCGACCAGTCGCGCAAGGTCGAGTCCGGTCTCAGAACCGACGTCGTCAACTTCTCGGTCGAGCCCGACGTGACGCGTCTCGTCGAGGCCGGTCTCGTCGACGAGGACTGGAACGCGAACGAGCACAGAGGCATCCCCTTCGGCTCGGTCGTCTCGATCGTCGTGCGCAGAGGCAACCCGCTCGGCATCAGAGGCTGGGACGACCTGCTCAGAGACGGCGTCGAGGTCGTGACGCCGAACCCGTTCAGCTCCGGCTCGGCGAAGTGGAACCTGCTCGCGCCGTACGCCGACAAGAGCGAGGGCGGCAGAAACGTGCAGGCCGGTCTCGACTACCTCCAGCAGCTGATCGGCGACCACGTCAGAGTGCAGCCGAGATCGGGCCGCGAGGCGACCGAGACGTTCCTCCAGGGCACCGGCGACGTCCTCCTCTCCTACGAGAACGAGGCGTACTTCATGGAGGAGCAGGGCGAAGAGGTCGAGCACATAAACCCCGAGGTGACGTTCAAGATCGAGAACCCGGTCGCGGCCGTCAACAGAAGCGAGCACGCGAGAGAGACGCAGGCGTTCGTCGACTACCTCTACACGCCCGAGGCGCAGAGACTGTGGGCGGAGGCCGGCTTCCGCGCCGTCGACCCGACGGTCGCGAGAGAGTTCGCCGACAAGTACCCGGACCCGACGAAGCTCTGGACGATCGCCGACCTCGGCGGCTGGGGCAGAGTCAACGACGAGCTGTTCGACGAAGAGAACGGCTCCGTGGCGAGAATCTACGACGAGGCGACGAGCTAGCTCACGATGTCGACCGTCGTGCAAGAAGCAAGACCGGGGGGCGGCGTCCGCAGAAGCGGGCGCCGCCGTTCCCGTTCCTACGGTGGCGGCGTCGGTCCCCTCGGGATCGGCGTCGCCACGTTGTGGTTGAGCATCATCGTCCTGCTCCCGCTCGCCGCGGTGCTGGCGAAGTCGCTCGACGACGGCCCCGCCGGACTCTGGGACGCGATCAACGCCCCGTCCGCGCGCGCCGCGCTGCTGTTCACGATCGCCGTCTCGGCGATCGTCGCGCTGATCAACGTCGTCGTCGGCACGCTGATCGCATGGGTGCTGGTGCGCGACGACTTCCGCGGCAAGGCGTTCGTCAACGCGCTGATCGACCTGCCGTTCGCGCTTCCGACGATCGTCGCCTCGATCGTGCTGCTGTCGCTCTACGGCCCCAACAGCCCGGTCGACATCGATCTCTACGCGACCCGGCCGGCGGTCGTGATCGCGCTGCTGTTCGTGACGCTGCCGTTCGTCGTCCGCTCGGTCCAGCCGGTGCTGATGGAGGTCGACCGCGAGGCCGAGCAGGCCGCCGCCTCGCTCGGCGCCGGCAATTGGACGATCTTCCGCCGCATCGTGCTGCCGGCGCTCGTGCCGGCGCTGCTCGGCGGCGCCGGCCTCGCCTTCGCCCGCGCGATCGGCGAGTTCGGCTCGGTCGTGCTGATCGGCGGCGGAATCCCGCGCGAGACCGAGGTCGCCTCGCAGTACATCGCCAAGCAGATCGAGATCGACCGGCCCGAGAGCGCCGCCGCCGTCTCCGTCGCGGTGCTGGTGATCGCCTTCGCCGTCCTGTTCGTCCTGCGCGTCGCGGCCGCCCGCACCCAGCGCCATGAGAGAGGCTGACCGATGGAGCTGACCCGCACCTCGCGCCTCTCGCTCCGCGCGCTCGCGCTCGGCTACCTGTTCGTGCTCGTGATGGTGCCGCTGGGGATCATCTTCTTCCGCACCTTCGAGAACGGGCTCGGCGCCTTCTGGGACCAGGTCACGACGCCGGCCTCGATCTCGGCGATCCAGCTGTCGCTGGTGATCGTCGCGATCGTGGTGCCGGTCAACGTCGTCTTCGGACTCGTGACGGCGATCGCGCTGGCGCGCGGACGCTTCCCCGGCCGCGGCATGCTGCAGGCGGTCGTCGACCTTCCGTTCGCCGTCTCGCCGGTCGTCGTCGGCGTCTCGCTCGTGCTGCTGTGGGGCGTCAACGGCTGGTTCGGCGGGCTCGCCGACGCCGGCATCCAGATCATCTTCTCGTTGCCGGGGATGGTGCTCGCGACGATCTTCGTGACGCTGCCGTTCGTCGTGCGCGAGGTCGAGCCGGTCCTGCACGAGATCGGCGACGACCAGGAGGAGGCGGCCGCGACGCTCGGCGCCAAGCGCTGGCAGACCTTCTGGCGGATCACGCTGCCGTCGATCCGCTGGGGCCTCGCCTACGGCGTCGTGCTGACGGTCGCGCGCGCGCTCGGCGAGTTCGGCGCGGTGCTCGTCGTCTCCGGCAACGTGCCGGGCGAGTCGCAGACGCTGACGTTGCTGGTGCACGCCCGCTACATCGACGACCACAACGTCTTCGGCGCCTACGCCGCGTCGACGGTGCTGATGTTCCTGGCGCTGATCGCGTTGTTCCTGATGACATTCCTGAACCGCAAACGGGAGGACGCATGATCTCCGTCAAGGGCGTGTCGAAGCAGTTCGGCGACTACGTCGCGCTCGACGACGTCTCGCTCGAGGTGCCCGACGGATCGCTGACCGCGCTGCTGGGCCCCAGCGGCTCCGGCAAGTCGACGCTGCTGCGCATCATCGGCGGCCTCGAGTCGCCCGACAGCGGCACCGTCGAGATCCACGGCGTCGACGCGACGAACGTGCCGCCGCAGCGGCGCGAGATCGGCTTCGTCTTCCAGCACTACGCCGCCTTCAAGCACATGACGGTGCAGGACAACGTCGGCTTCGGCCTGACGATCCGCAGAACGCCGAAGGCCGAGGTGCGCGAGCGGGTCGACGAGCTGCTGCGGATCGTCGGCCTCGCCGGCTACGCCAAGCGCTACCCCAACCAGCTCTCCGGCGGCCAGCGCCAGCGGATGGCGCTGGCGCGGGCGCTCGCGGTCGAGCCGAGAGTGCTGCTGCTCGACGAGCCGTTCGGCGCGCTCGACGCGAAGGTCCGCACCGAGCTGCGCGAGTGGCTGCGGCGGCTGCACGAGGAGGTCCACGTCACGACCCTGCTCGTGACGCACGACCAGGAGGAGGCGATGTCGATCGCCGACGACATCGCGGTGATGGACAACGCGCTGATCAAGCAGGTCGGCAACCCGCGCGACCTCTACGACAACCCCGCCAGCGCGTTCGTGATGGGCTTCCTCGGCGAGGTCAGCCAGCTCGCCGGCAAGCTCGTGCGCCCGCACGACATCGCGCTCGGCGCGGAGTCGGAGGAGGGCGCGCACGAGGCGATGGTCAGCCGCGTGATCCACCTCGGCTTCGAGGTCCGCGTCGAGTTGATGCTGACCAGCGGCGAGGCGGTCACGGCGCAGATCACGCGCACCGAGTCCGACGAGCTGGAGCTGAGCCAGGGCGACATCGTCTGGCTGCGCGCCGCCGGCACGACGGCGCTGCAGGCCGACGACGACGCGCCGCAGGCCGGCACGCCCGAGGCGGTCGACGCCGCCGAGGCGGCGCAGCCGAGCCAGAGCTGAGTCGGCGCGCCGCCGCCTGTTCAGAGCCTGAACACGCGGCGGGCGTTGCCGTGCAGGAAGAGCGCCTCGGTCTCCGCGTCGAGATCGAGGTCGCTCAGGCGCTCGCGGCAGCGGGCGGGGGAGATCATCGGCCAGTTGGAGCCGAACAGGACCCGTTCGCGCCCGCGCCCGCGCATCCACTCGACGAACGCCGGCGGCAGCCGGTGGGCGGCGTAGGCCGAGGTGTCGACGTGGAAGTTCGGGTACTTCGTCGCGAGCGAGATCACCTCGTCGACCCATGGGAAGCCGACGTGGCCGCCGACGACGACCAGCTCGGGGAACTCCAGCAGCACGTGGTCGAGGTAGGGGATCGGGCGGCCGGGCTCCGACGGGCAGAGCGGGCCGGTGTGGCCGATCTGCGTGCAGAACGGCACGCCCAGCTCGCAGCAGGCGACGTAGAGCGGGTAGTAGCGGCGGTCGTCGGGCGGCAGGTCCCACAGCCACGGCACCGCCCGCACCGCGACGAAGCCGAGCTGCTCGACGCAGCGGCGGATCTCGCGCACCGCCGCCATCGGGTCGCGCAGGTCGACGGCGGCGACGCCGCGGAAGCGGTCGGGCGCGGCGGCGACCTGCGCGGCGACCTCGTCGTTGGAGATCAGCGCGCCGGCCGGGCCGTGCCACGCGCTCAGCAGGGCGATCTCGACGGCGCCCCCGTCCATCGCGGCGAGCGTCTGCTGCGGCGACGGCGCCGTGCGCGGCAGGCTGCCCCAGCGCAGCAGCGTCTCCAGCCACGGCTGCGCCATGAAGGTCTCGCCCGGATGCTGCGCCCAGGCGTCGATCGCAGAAAGTTGCTTCATATGTGAAGCTTAGCTCCGATGCCCGACTCCGAGCGCCTCTACTTCCGCCTCAACCTCGCCGCCCACCGGCTGCGCGTGCTCGCCGACCAGCGACTGCTGGCGGCGGCCGGGATCACGGCCGCGCAGGCGGGCGTGCTGCTGATCGTCGCCGACGCCGACGGGCCGGTGCGCCAGCGCGACCTCGCGCGGCTGCTGCGCCAGCGCGAGTCGGCCGTCACGACGATGGTCGAGCGGCTGACGGCGGCCGGCCTGCTCGCGCGCGAGCGGCCGCCGGCCGACGCACGCGCGTGGGTGCTGACGCTGACCGCCGCGGGGGAGCGGGCGCTCGCGGCCGTGCGCACCGCCGCGGATGCGCTCAACGCGGAGGCGTTCGCCGGCCTCGACGGGCGCGAACGCGCCGCCTTCGCCGCCGCGCTCGAGCGCGTGCTCGGCAACGTTGCGGAGGGTTGACCGTGCGCGCGGGGAATCGGGCGCGTCGGACTGTCGGAAAACGGTGAGGGAGCGTGAGGGTCTGGTGAACGGACCTCAACTCCTGCGCCACCTGTGCCGACCACAACGCACAGGAGGCATCAATGTCGATCAACTCACCGAGAACAGCACGCACCAGCAGATCGCTCTTCCGCCGCACCGTCGACCGCGCGCTCGAGCTGGAGCTGTGGGATGCGTGGGTGTTCGCCGCCGGCGACGCGACCCGTGCGCTGCGCGGCTGGGAGCAGGTGCGCGGCAGCGATGACGCCGCCGCCGCGTTCGTCGCCTACCGCGCCGCGCTCGAGCGCGAGGAGCGGGCCGCCGACGTGCTCGCCGCGTGCGTCGCCGAGCGTGAGCGGCTGCGCGAGCGGACGCTGGTCGCCGCGTAGGGCGGACGCGCACCAGGTCGGGCCCCATGGGGCGTCGATCGTTCGGCGGCCGGCCGCGGGTACCGTTCGCGCATGCCCGAGACCGTGCAGCTCCTCACCTACGACTACGTGCCCGACATCCTCCAACGGCGCGGCCCGCACCGCGACGGACACCTGGCGCTGATCGCGCGCCTGCACGGGGAGGGGAAGATCCTGATGGCCGGCGCCGCCGGCGACCCCGTCGACAAGGGCGTCTTCGTGCTGCGGGACGCCGACGCCGTCGCGGCGTTCGTCGCCGAGGACCCCTACGTCGCGGCCGGGCTGGTCGCCGCCCACCGCGCCGAGCCGTGGCTGGTCGTCACTCCTCTGTGACGACGACGAGCGGCGCAAGCGCCGCGCGCAGGCCCGGCGGGATCTCCGCCGGGCGGCGCTGCTCGCGATCGACGAAGACGTGCACGAAGGTGCCGCTGGCGGCGGGATGCTCCATCCCGGCCTTGAACAGCGCGATCTCGTAGCGGACGCTCGATCTGCCGAGGTGGGCGACGCGCAGCGCGCCCTCGACGACCTCCGGGAACGCGAGCGAGGCGTGGTATCTGCACGCCGACTCGGCGCAGACGCCGATCACGTCGCCGGTGAGGATGTCGAGCCCGCCCTCGCGGATCAGGAAGGTGTTGATGATCGTGTCGAAGAAGGCGTAGTACTCGACGTTGTTGACGTGTCCGTAGACGTCGTTGTCGGCCCACCGGGTCGGCATCTCGAGCCGGTGGGGGTAGTCCTCGCGCGTGACCTTCGGCACGCGCTGCAACGTAGCAAGTGGGCGCGCGACGGTGCGCTCATACTGGCGCGACGAACCGACGAGCGGGTAGCTTGGGTCATGCCCAGCTTCCCCGCACCTCGGGCGCTCGCCCTCGCCGTGCTCGTCGCGGCCTTCGCGGCGCCGGCGCCGTCCGCGCTCGCCGCCCCCGGCCCAGTCCCGGCCGCCCGCCTCGCTGCGACGACCGCGAAGGTCCTCACGTTCAGAGCGCCGCCGGTCGCCGGCACGCCGCGCAGATACGACCGCGTCCAGGTGCGCCGCTACGGGCCGGCGAACGCGAGCACGGTGCTCGTGCTCGTGCCGGGCACGCTCGGCGGCGCGGCAGACTTCCACGTCGTCGCGCCGGCGCTGGTGCAGCGGATCCGGGGCCTGCAGGTGTGGGCGCAGATGCGGCGCGAGGGAGCGCTGCACGACACGCGCACGCTGGAGCGGGCACGCGCCGGCGAGGTGACCGTGCAGCAGGCGTTCGACTACTACCTCGGCTGGCTCGCCAAGCCGGTCACGCCGCACTACAGACCGCTCGACCCGGCCGACTACGCCTTCGTCGGCGACTGGGGCCTGCGGGTCGCGATGGACGACCTCCACACGGTCGTGCAGGCGGCGCGCGCCGGCGGCCGCAAGCAGCCGCCGCGGCGCGTGATCCTCGGCGGCCACTCGCTCGGCGGCTCGGTCGCGGGGATGTACGCCGCATGGGACTTCGACGGCCGCGCCGGCGTCGAGGACCTCGCCGGGATCGTCGCGATCGACGGCGGCGCCGGCGGCATCCGCGCGGGCGCGACGACGACCGCGAAGGAGGCGCGCGCGCAGCTCGACAGACTCGCCGCCGACGGCCCCTTCACCGATCTGCTCGGCCTGAGACTGCCGTGGATCGCCGGCGCCTTCGGGGAGCTGAGCGCGCTCGCCGCGCACGTCGACCCGACGGCGCCGTCGGTCGGCCAGAGCTTCCTGCTGCTGCCGCCGGTCTTCAGAGCGCCGGTCTCGGTCACCAACCGCGCCCAGCTCGGCTACGCCTTCGACGCGAAGACCTCGCCGCCCGGCCTGTCGCTGATCCA
The DNA here is from genome assembly GCA_035473605.1 of Conexibacter sp. Classification (GTDB taxonomy): domain Bacteria; phylum Actinomycetota; class Thermoleophilia; order Solirubrobacterales; family Solirubrobacteraceae; genus Conexibacter. Next base: position 3,854 of record DATIOB010000797.1, on the reverse strand, counting down.
GGTCCGCTCCGGCGCCCTGGCGGCCGCCGGCGACCCGCGCGACTGGGTCGACGACCCGGCGCAGCCGACGCCGATCGCCAACCTCGCCGACGCCTTCTCGCTCGAACCGCTCGGCGCGATCGAGTGGTACTACCCGGCGCGCCTGTCGATCGACGTCGGCGCCGGCTCGTCGCTGCGCGCGACCGCCGCCGCCAGAACGCTCGGCCTGCGGATCAGGCACGTCCGCGACGTCGACGTCCCGTTGTACGCCTTCGGCGCCGCGCTCGCCGGCAGAGACGGTGCGCTGAAGACCGCCTCGCAGCGCTACAAGCGCCTGTCGCGGATCCCCAGCGTCACCTACGTCGACCGCTCGGCGACCTACTCGCACCTCGACCCGCTGCTCGCCGCCCCCGAGCGCAGCGCCTTCGTCGCGACCGTCGTCCCGTGGCTGAAGAGAGCGATGCGGCGGCCGGTGAGATAAATAGCCTGATCGAGTTCTAGAATTAGAGCAATTCGGTGCTAGTTTTAGAACCGTGACGAGTCCATTTGTCTACGACGAACCGCTCGATCCCGCGATGCTGGTCGGGCGGTCGAGAACCGTGGAGCTGCTGCGCGAGCATGCGCTCGACGGGCGGAACAGTCGTTTGGAAGGCCCTCGTCGTTTCGGGAAGACCTCGCTGCTGCGCGCGGTGCTCGAGGCCGCTCGCAGCGACGGGGCGATCGCGATCGAGGTCAACTTCCTCGGCTGCGTCACCGCGTCGGACGTCGCGGAGCGGTTCGAACTGGCCTACCGCGAGCAACTGGATCGGCGGCTGCAGCGCTGGCTCGACGCACTGGCGCGCACGTGGCGCCCGACGATCAGCGCCGCGCCCGGCGGGGTCGGCGTCAGCGCCGAGCCGCGCGTCTCCTCGCCGGGGCTGCTCGAACGGCTGGCGCTGCCGCGCCGGCTCCACGAGCGCGACGGCCGCACCTGCGTGATCGCCTTCGACGAGTTCCAGGAGGTCTTCCGCATCGACCCCGCGCTGCCGGGCGCCTTCCGCTCGGTCATCGAGGGCAACAGCCACGCCGCCGCCTACCTCTTCTGCGGCTCCCATCCCGGACTGATGCAGGAGCTGTTCTCCGACCGGCGCCACGCGTTCTTCGGACAGGCGGCTCCGATCGAGGTCGGGCCGCTGCCGCCGGTGGAGCTGGCCGACTTCCTCACCGATCGATTCGCAGAGCGAGGGCGGGAGCTGGGCGACGCGTTCGCGCCGCTGCTCGACGCCTCCGAGGGGCACCCGCAGCGCACGATGCTGCTTGCGCACCACCTCTACAGCGCGACGCCGAAGGGCAGAGTCGCTGATCTCCTCACCTGGACGCGCGCGCAGGCGTCGGCGCGACGTGAGGCACACGGGGAGATCCAGATCGTATGGGACCTCTGCAGCGACCTGGAGCGGCGGGTGCTGAAGACGATCGCCCACCGCACGGTCCCGCTCAGCGGCAAGGAGGCGCAGGAACGGTTCGGGCTGGCGAAGAGCGGTTCGACGCAGGTCGCCGTCGAGCGCCTCGTGCGCGACGGGACGCTCGTCGCCGACGAGACGACGCGGACCGGCTGGCGCGTCGTCGACCCGTTCCTCGCCGCGTGGCTGCGCGGCGAGTAGCCGCCGCGCCACGGCGGCGTGGCCGGCCCCGCCGCTACGGCAGCCGGCCCGCCGAGGCCATCGCGGCGGCGCCGGCGCCGAGCAGCAGCAGCATGCCGCCGACGGCGAAGGCGGCGGTCACCTCGCGCTGCTCATCTCGGGTGCCCAGGCGCGAGCCGAGCGTCTCGTAGATCTCCGACAGCTGCTGGTCGTCCTGTGCCTGGAACGCGCGGCCGCCGGAGGCGTCGGCGATCTGCTCCAGCGTCTCGGGGTCGGGCGGGACCGGCAGCGTCGGGGCGCCGAAGCCGGGGTTCGGCACGGTCGCGTTCCTGGTCCCGAGCGCGACCGTGTAGATGGGGATTCTCTGCTCGCCGGCGAGCTGGGCGACACCGACCGGGTCGCGGCCGATCGTCGTCGCGCCGTCGGACAGCAGCACCATCGCGGCGGGGATTCTCTCGCCCTCGTCCTCCTGCCGCTCGAGCGTGTCGAGCGCGACCTGCAGCGCATCGCCGGTCGAGGTGCCGCCGTCGGCGACCTGGGCGTCGATCGTCGCCTGGATCAGGTCGTGGTCGCGCGTCGGCGTCTGCGTGCCGTCGGGCACGTCGGAGTAGGTCGTGACGCCGACTCTGATCGTCGGCGGCAGCTGGTCGAGGAAGCGGCGCGCCGCTCTCTTGGCCGCCGTCATGCGATCGGGCTCGACGTCCTTGGCCAGCATCGAGCGGGAGTGGTCGGTGACGAGCATGATCGACGCCTTCTCGATCGGCACCGCGACGGTCCGCTCCGGTCTCGCGAGCGCGAGCGCGAGCGCGGCCAGCGCCGCCAGCAGCAGCGCGACCGGCAGGTGGCGCTTCCACGCCGGGACGGTTCCCGCCGCCTGTTTCAGCGCCGCGACGCCGGTGAAGCGGACGGCGTATCTCTTGCCGCGCTGGCGGTTGGCGACCTGCAGCATGACCAGCGCCGGGACGGCCAGCAGCGCCAGCAGGAAGATCGGCGAGCCGAACGAGATCGCGAACAGCGTCATGAGAGCCGCCGCCCCAGCGCCTGCAGCCAGTCGCCCTCGGTCGAGAGCGCGATGTGCTCGACCTGCAGCCGGCGCAGCTCGCGCGCGACTCTCGCGCGGCGGTCGGCCTCGATCTGGGCGAAGCGGTCGCGGACCGATCTGCGCGAGGTGTCGACCTCGACGCGGTCGCCGGTCTCCGGGTCGACGAGCGCAAGCCGCCCGACCGCCGGGACCGCCGACTCGCGCGGGTCGCGCACCTCGACCGCGATCACCGAGTGGCGCTGCGCGAGCGCGCCGAGCGCGCGCGTCCAGTCGTCCTCGTCACGCCAGTCGGAGATCACGACGACGAGCCCCGGCTGCGTCGCGACGCGGCCGATCCGCCGCAGCGCGCCGGCCAGCGCGCCCGGCTCGTGGTGGCCGTCGGGGGCGACGCCCTCCTCCAGCGCGCGCTGCAGCGCGACGACGCCCGGCTTGGAGGCGCGCGGCGGATGCAGCCTCGGCGTGCCGGCGCCGAAGGTCATCAGCGCGACGCGGCCGGCGCGGCGGATCGCGAGCCGGCCGATCGTGAGCGTGACGCCCTCGGCGACGTCGGACTTCAGCCGGTCGGCGGTGCCGAACGCCATCGAAGGGGAGAGATCGAGCGCGATCCAGGTCGTCAGCGTCCGCTCCGGCACGTGCAGGCGCACGTGCGGGATGCCGGTGCGCGCGGTCGCGGCGGCGTCGATCTGGCGCACGTCGTCGCCGACCTCGTACGGGCGCAGCTGCGCCAGCTCCGTGCCGGAGCCGAGCCCGATCGCGCGCCGGTCGCCGGGCAGCGCGCCGGAGGCGCGCCGCTTGACGATCAGGTCGAGCGACTCCAGCAGCCCGTGCGGGATCGGGCCAGGGCCCTGGCGGCCGGGCGGTCGGATCAGACGCGGCTCGGTCATCGAAACGCCTACGCGGCAGCTTCCGGACGACGGAGGTGGTCGGCGGGCGGCTCGTCGACCGCGGCGAAGACGCGCGCAAGCACGTCGTCGGCGCTGACGTTCTCGGTCAGCGCGTCGTAGGAGAGCACGATCCGGTGGCGCAGCACGTCGGGCGCGAGGTCGCGCACGTCGGCGACGGCGACGTAGCCGCGGCCGCGCAGCAGCGCCAGCGCCCGAGCCGCGCGCACGAGGCCGATCGGCCCGCGCGGCGAGGCGCCGTACTCGATGTAGCTCTCGATCTCGTTCAGGCCGTACGCCGCCGGGTTGCGGGTGGCGTCCGCGAGCGCGCCC
>DATIOB010000796.1:0-3455 GCA_035473605.1 Conexibacter sp. | reverse complement strand
GCCCGCTGCAGCAGCGCCGCGACGACCGCCACCACCGCCACGAGCATCGTCCAGTTGGCGGCCGGCTCGTAGAAGGTCAGCGAGGCGCCGTCCTCGATCTCGAGGCCGCCGCCGCTGCCGGTCAGGATCAGGCCCGCGGTCGCCTTCACGATCGCCAGCGCGACCGCCGCCCCCAGCAGCAGCTTCAGCTGCCGTTGGGAGACGTCGAGGTTGACGATCGCGATCGGCAGCAGCAGCAGCGTCACGAGCACGCGCAACGCCTCGATCGCCGTGCGCACGCCGACGCCGTTGCCGAGCGCGGTCACGACCCCGGAGCACATCGCCAGCGCCAGCAGGGCGAGCGCGAAGGTGAGCGGGCGCGGCGGCAGTCGCAGCGGCCGCCGCGTGCGCAGCACGTCGGCGGCGACCGCGACCAGCGCCAGCACGGTGAGCAGCTCGAAGGGGCTGACGCGGCCGCCGAGCGGCGCGTACAGCGACGGCACGGTGCCGGCGCCGACGATCCCCTCGAAGGCGATCGCGACCAGCATCAGCAGGCCGACCGCGAGGATCGGCCGCAGCAGCACGATCGTCGCCAGCACCAGCGCCAGCGGCGCCAGCAGCCCCTCGGTGCCGAGCCGGCGCGTCGCGACGAAGGCGATCAGCGCGGTCGCGATCCCGCCCGCGACGGCGACGAAGACGACCGGCCCGGAGAGGCCGCGGAACGGTGCGCGCAGCGCCGCGGCCGCGCGCGGTCTCAGCGTGAGGCGCTCCACCGGCGCGTGCCTGTCGGCCGGCCGGCGGAGGCGCCGTTGGCGCCCGCGTCGCCGCTGTAGCCGTAGCGGCTCTCCTCGCGCACGCCGGTGACGACGACGCCGATCGGCTGGAGCGCGTGACGGTCGAGGATCGCGCGGGCGCGCCGCACCTGGTCGCGCGTCGTGTGGTCGATCCGCGCGACGACGATCGCGCCGTCGATCGCGGGGTTGTTGAGCAGCTCCTGCGTGTCGGCGACGGCGTTGATCGGCGGCGCGTCGAGGATCACCATCGCGCCGGTGACCGCAAGCGACTCGAGCAGCTCGACGAGCGCCTTGGAGGCGAGCAGCTCGGACGGGTTGGGCGGCAGCGGTCCGGCCGGCAGGACGGTCAGGTTCGGCAGGTAGTCGAACGGCTCGACCAGCAGCTCGTCGACCTCGTCGTGATCGGTCAGCGCGGCGGTCACGCCGGCGCTGGCGCCGACCTCGAAGTGCTGGCTCAGCGTCGGGCGGCGCAGGTCCAGCTCGACGAGCGTGACCTGCCGGCCGGTCAGCGCGATCGCGTGCGCGAGGTCGGCGGCGACCGTCGTCTTGCCCTCGTTGGCGACGGCGCTCGTCACCAGCACCGACTGGATCGGCCTCGCCGCCGCGGCGACGTCGATCGCGCTGCGCAGGATCCGGTACGGCTCCAGCAGTGCGTCGTCGCTGCCGCCGCGGGCGCGGCGGCGCGAGCGGAAGGCGCTGCGCGGGACGGCCGCCAGCGCCGGCAGCCGGTAGCCGCGCTCGAAGCCGTCGATCGTGCGGACGCGGCGGTCGAGCGCCTCGATCAGGAAGACGAGCGAGAGCGCGACCGCGAGGCCGACGAGCAGCCCCAGCAGCACCGCCGTTCTCAGCGACATCCCGGAGGGCGCGCTGGGCGGGCTCGCTCTGCCGATCACCTGGGCGCCGCCGCTGGCGACCGCGCGCAGCGAGCCGAGCCGCTGCATCGACGAGACGAGGTTGGCGCGCTCCGACGAGCCCGCCGGCAGCTGGTCGATCTGCGTCTGCAGATCTCTGACGGCGGCGTCGAGCGAGTCGACCTGCGATCTCGTCTGGAACTCGATGTACTGCTCGGCGAAGGCGTTGGCGAGTCTCGCCGAGTAGGTCGGGTCGGTCGTGCCCGCGGTGATGTAGAGGACGTTCGCGTTCGGCGCCGCCTCGACGCTGATGGCGCTCAGCAGCGTCTCGGGGTCGGCCGGCGAGTCGAGCTCCTCTCTGACGCCCGCCGCGACCTCCGCCGAGGAGGCGATCAGGACGTTGGTGGCGGCGTCCCGCTCGGGATCGCCGCTGCCGCGCGTGACCTGCAGCGCGCTGTCGGAGAGCGAGCTCTCGCCGAAGGAGACCGACGCGGTCGCCTCGTAGTTCTCGGTCGCCGACTGCTGACGGGCGGCCGAGACGACGACGCAGGCGATGACGACGGCGGCGATCAGCAGCCACCAGCGGCGGATGCCCTGGAGGAAGCCGCCGCCGGTGTCGCGCTCCGGCCGTGCCCCGGCCGTGTCAGCCACGACGATCGTGCGACTGGGAGAGCGCGCTCATCCAAGAAATAGTACTGAGTGACCGTGACGGGCCGGCGGCTCAGCGCGCCTTGCGAGCGGCCGCCTCGACGACGCCGGCCGCCTGTTTGCGCGACCCGTCGGTGCGCAGCAGCCCGAAGTGCGCCTCGACGTCCTCCTCGTCGCGCGCGGAGAAGTCGCGCAGGTGGTAGGCGAAGACCGCCCGGACGCGCCTGTCCCAGCCGCTCCAGACGCGTTGGAAGAGGTCGGCGAAGCGCTGCGCCTGCTCGTGCTCGGAGACGCACTCGGGCCGCAGCGAGCAGCTGCTCCAGCCGATCTCGGTGAACCAGACCGGCACGTCGTCGCCGACGCCGTGCGCGGCCAGCTCCGCCAGCACGGTGCCGACGCGGGCGACGCGGAAGGCGAGCGCCGCCTCGTCGGGTCCGGCGGACGGCTCGAAGAAGCTGTACGGGTGGAGCGCGATCCCGTCGATCGTGGCGGCGAGGCCCGGCTCGGCCGCGAACAGCGGATCGATCCACTCGGCGCGCTCGCCGTCGGCGCGCTCGTAGGTGAGGTCGAAGGCGACCAGCCAGCGCGCCCGCGGGTTGGCGCCGCGGCCGGCCGTGACCGCCGCGCGCACGAGCGCGGCGTAGCGCGCCGGGTCGACCCCGCTGCGCGCGAAGCTCTCGTAGTACGGCTCGTTCCACAGCTCGAACCACTGCGGCGCGAACGTCGCGTCGAGCTGCGGCCGCGCGCGCCAGAAGCTGCCGTCGGGGCCGTAGCGGGCCGCGACGCGCCCGGCGAAGGCGGCGAAGGCGTCGACGTCGTCGGGCAGCGCGAGCGTCTGCGGCCCGGCCCACGGCGGCGTCCCCAGCAGCAGCGGCAGCACGCGCAGGCCGTTGCGGGTGCTGCGCTCCATCAGCGCGTCGATCCGCGCCCAGTCGAACTCGCCGCGCCGCGGCTCGACCTCGGGCCAGCCGATCTCCTCGCGGATCCAGCCGACGCCGAGCCCGCGCACCTCCTCCTGGGCCGCCTGCACGGCCTCGTCGTCGCCGGCGCCGAAGGAGTTCGGCACGATCCCCACCGTCAGCGGCGGCGCGCCGACCGGCGGCTGGGCGACCGTCGGCGTCGACGGCGAGCGCGCCTCGCAGCCGCTCAGCAGGAGGGCGCAGATGAGCGCGGCGGCGACCGC
>DATIOB010000795.1:0-4636 GCA_035473605.1 Conexibacter sp. | reverse complement strand
CGCCGTCGCCGAGCCGCCCGCGCCTGCCGCTGCGCCGGAGGCCGCCGCGCCCGCGCCGCCCGCTCCCGCGCCGCCGCAACCGGCGCCGCCTGCGCCCGAAGCCGCCGCCGCGCCGCCCGCCCCCGCAGGCGCGCTCGACCTTGCCGGGCGGCGCGAGCTGTGGCCGGCCGTCATAGACACCGTCCGCGCGGAGAACGCGATGCTGGCCGCCGCGCTCGGCGAGGCGCGGCCGCTCGACGTGACCGCGACCGAGGCGGTGCTCGCCTTCCCGCCCAGCGCCGCCTTCTTCAAGCGCAAGGCCGAGGGCGAGGAGTGCAGACGGCTCGTCGCGGGCGCGCTGCGGACGCTCGCGGGCGTCAGCCTCAAGCCGGTCTACGAGCTGCGCGAGCCGGCGGCCGACGAGCCGGCCCTCGCCGGCGCGGTGATGCCGAGGCTGTCGGAGGAAGAACTGGTCGCGCGCTTCGTGGCAGAGTTCGAAGCCGAGGAGCTGATCGACGAACCCGAGGAAGGCGGAGCCTGATGCCCCAGCCGAACATGCAGAAGATGCTCAAGCAGGTCCAGAGAATGCAGGCCGACATGATGGCCGCGCAGGAGAGACTCAAGGACGAGGTCGTCGAGGCGACGGCCGGAGGCGGCATGGTGACGGTCAAGATCAGCGGCGACCTCGACGTCAAGTCGATCGTGATCGACCCCGAGGCGGTCGACCCCGAGGACGTCGACATGCTGCAGGACACGATCCTCGTCGCCGTCAACGAGGCGATCCGCAGCGCGCAGGAGATGGCCGAGAGCAGACTCGGCAGAGTCACCGGCGGTCTCGGCGGCGGCGCCGGCGGCCTCGGCGGACTGGGCCTGCCGGGGTTCTAGCGGGCCGATGTCGTCCTTCGCGCCGCCGGTCCAACGCCTCATCACCGAGCTGGGCAGACTGCCCGGCATCGGCGGGCGCACGGCGCAGCGGCTCGCCTTCCACCTGCTGCGCGCCAGCGAGGAGGATGCGCTCGCGCTTGCGGAGGCGATCCGCGAGGTGAAGGCGAGAATCGGCCTCTGCAAGGTCTGCTTCAACCTCGCCGACGGCCCGCGCTGCCGGATCTGCTCCGACGAGCGCCGCGACGCGACCCTCGTCTGCGTCGTCGAGGAGCCCTCCGACATCATCCCGATCGAGCGCACGCACGAGTTCCACGGCCGCTACCACGTGCTCGGCGGCGCGCTCTCGCCGATCGACGGCGTCGATCCCGAGGACCTGCGGATCGCCGAGCTGTACCGGCGCGTGACCGACGAGCCGGAGGAGGGGCAGCCGCGGATCCGCGAGGTCGTGCTGGCGACCAACCCGACGACGACGGGCGAAGCGACCGCGCTCCACATCGCCGATCAGCTGCGCGAGAAGGCACCCGCCGTGACGGTCACGCGCCTGGCCAGCGGCCTGCCGGTCGGCGCCGACCTCGAGTACGCCGACGAGCTGACGCTCGGCCGTGCGCTCGCCGGTCGTCGCGCGCTGTCGTAGCTCGGTTACCCTAGACCCGTGTCAGGAACCGTGGTCATGAAGTTCGGCGGCACCTCCGTCGCCGACGCCGAACGTCTCAAGCGCGCCGCCCGGCGGATCGTCGCCGCGCGCGAGGAGGGAAACAACGTCGTCGCCGTGCTGTCCGCGCGCGGGAAGACGACCGACGAGCTGGTCGGTCTCGCGCGGGAGATGTCGGAGAACCCCGACCCGCGCGAGATGGACATGCTGCTGTCGACCGGCGAGCGCATCTCGTGCGCGCTGTGCGCGATGGCGATCAACGACCTCGGCCATCGGGCGATCTCGCTGACCGGCTCGCAGGCCGGCATCGTGACCGACACCTCGCACACGAAGGCGCGGATCCTCGACGTCAGGGCCGACCGCATCAGAACGGCGCTCGACCTCGGGCAGATCGTGCTCGTCGCCGGCTTCCAGGGCGTCTCGACCACGCAGGACGTGACGACGCTCGGCCGCGGCGGCTCCGACACGACCGCGGTCGCGCTCGCCGCCGCCGTCGACGCCGACGTCTGCGAGATCTACACCGACGTCACCGGCGTCTTCAGCGCCGACCCGCGGATCGTCCCGGACGCGAGAAAGCTCGACGTCGTCTCGTTCGAGGAGATGCTGGAGATGGCCTCCTCGGGCGCGAAGGTGCTGCAGCTGCGCTCGGTCGAGTACGCGCGCAACCACGGCGTGCGGATCCACTGCCGGTCGAGCTTCGAGGACGCCACCGGTACCTTTGTCGTCGGAGAGCAGGAGACCATGGAGCACGCCCTCATCACCGCTGTCGCCCACTCGACCGACGAAGCCCGTCTGTCGCTCGTCGGCGTGCCCGACCAGCCGGGCGCAGCGGCGAAGATCTTCACCGCGCTCGCCGACGCCAACTGCAACGTCGACATGATCATCCAGAACGAGCCGCTGGAGGAGGGCCGCAAGGCCGAGGTCTCGTTCACGGTTCCGCGCGACGACCTGCGCGCCGCGAAGGCGGCGCTTGAGCCGATCGCGGCCGAGCTGGGCGTCGAATCGATCGACACGCTGCCGGAGATGGGCAAGGTCTCGATCATCGGCGCCGGCATGAAGTCGCATCCGGGCGTCGCCGCGAAGGTGTTCCAGGTGCTCGCCGAGGAGCGCATCAACATCGAGATGATCTCGACCTCGCCGATCAAGATCTCCTGCGTGATCGCCGCCGACCAGGTGCCGACCGCGGTGCGCGCGCTGCACTCGGCCTTCGAGCTGGGCGCTGACGGCATCGTCGCCGAGGCGCCGATCGGGGAGCAGGCGCGATGAGCGGTTTCGAGGGCTATCGGATCGCGGTCGTCGGTGCGACCGGCCAGGTCGGCACCGTCATGCTGCAGCTGCTGAGAGAGCGCGGCTTCCCGGCGCGCGAGATCGTCCCGTTCGCCTCCGCGCGCTCGGCCGGCAAGGTGCTCGACGGCGGGCTGACCGTCCAGCCGCTGACCGACGAGACGATCCAGGGCTTCGACGTCGCGATCTTCTCGGCCGGCGGCGCGACCTCGGGCGAGTGGGCGCCGAAGTTCGCCGAGGCCGGCGCGGTCGTCGTCGACAACTCGTCGAAGTGGCGGATGCACGACGACGTCCCGCTCGTCGTCTCCGAGGTCAACCCGGAGGCGCTCGACGGCCACAGGGGCATCGTCGCCAACCCGAACTGCTCGACGATGCAGATGGTCGTCGCGCTCAAGCCGCTGCAGGAGGCCGCCGGCATCGAGCGGCTTGTGATCTCGACCTACCAGGCCGTCTCCGGCACCGGCAAGGTCGGCGTCGACGAGCTGCTCGGCCAGGCGAAGGCGATCGTCGAGGGCGAGCGGGCGCCGGCGCCGCAGGCGTACAAGCACCAGATCGCCTTCAACGCGCTGCCGCACGCCGGCAACTTCGCCCCCGGCGACGACCACACCGACGAAGAGCGCAAGCTGATCAACGAGACGCGCAAGATCCTCGGCGACGCCTCGATCCGCGTCAGCGCGACCTGCGTGCGCGTGCCGGTCGTGACCGGTCACTCGGAGGCCGTCAACGTCGAGACGCGCAGACCGCTGTCGGCCGACGAGGCGCGCGAGCTGCTGCGCGCCGCGCCCGGCGTGACGGTGCTCGACGACCCGGACGCCAACAGCTACCCGCTCGCGATCGACGCCGCCGGCAAGGACGACGTCTTCGTCGGCCGCATCCGCCGCGACCCGGGCAACGAACAGGCGATCGACATGTGGGTCGTCTCCGACAACCTGCGCAAGGGCGCGGCGACCAACGCCGTTCAGCTGGCCGAGCTGCTGCACGAGCGCGGCCTGATCGGCAGCGGCGCCCGCGCCGCCGGCTAGCGGAGCCGCACCGGCAGCGGCGCAGCTTGATCGACCTCCACTGTCATCTGCTGCCCGCGCTCGACGACGGGCCCGCCGACCTCGGCGGCTCCCTACGGCTGGCGCACGCGCAGTCGGTCGCGGGCGTCCGCACGGTCGCGGTCACGCCGCACGCGACGGCGCGCTTCCCGACCAACCCCGAGACGGTCGCGCGCGGCGTGGTGGAGATGCGCCACGCGCTCGCCGCCGCGCAGATCGCGCTGGAGGTCGTCGGCGGGGCCGAGGTCGACCTCGGCTGGGCGCTCGAGCTGCCCGACGAGGAGCTGGCCGGCCTGACGCTCGACGGCGGCCGCTGGCTGCTGCTGGAGGCGCCGCTGACGCCGACCGCGCCGCTGGAGCCGGGCGTCGCGGCGCTGCGGGCGCGCGGCTTCGAGATCCTGCTCGCCCATCCCGAGCGGTCGCCGATGCTGCAGCGCGACCCCGCCGCGGTGGAGCGGCTGGTGCGGGCCGGCGTGCGCACGCAGCTGACCGCGGGCGGGCTCGGGGGCCAGTTCGGCAGAACGGTGCAGCGGTTCGCGCTGCGGCTGCTCGACGCCGGCCTCGTCCACACCTTCGCCTCCGACTCGCACGACGTGAAGCGCCGCCCGCCGGGCCTGCGGCGGCCGTTGGAGGCGGCCGGTCTCGGCGACCACGTCCGCCTGCTGTGCGACGAGCATCCCGCAGAGCTGCTCGCCGGCGGGCTGCTGCCGCAGCACGTCCCGCTGCGCCGCCGCCGCGGTCTGCTCGGCTGTAGCGGTCGTTGTTGTTGCCGCGCACATCCAGCGAGGCCTCACGG
>DATIOB010000794.1:0-7427 GCA_035473605.1 Conexibacter sp. | reverse complement strand
CCGAGCGCGAGCGGATCCGGTCGGAGCGGCTCGGCTGGCTCGAGCAGGATGCTGAGTCGGTGGCGGCACGCTACCGGGAGGGCGAGCTCGACCAGCTCGACGTGATCCGCCGCCACGGCGTCATCCTCGACTGGGGCACGGGCGAGCTGCTGCCGAACACCACGCGGCAGTACCGCGCCCTCCTGCGGCGTCGCAGCGCCGCGCACTGGAAGACCGCCTGACCTGAAGCGCCCCGGGGAGCCGGCGCCAGCCGGCTCCCCGCTGCCAGCCGGCGCGTGCCGGCTGGCGCCCACCTCATCAAAGGAGAAGCAGATGGCGTCGACGATCGAGCTGCCGAAGCTCGAGACTTCGCGGCGGGACGATCCGCGCGTGCTCGAAGAGGCCGCGACGGAGGACTACTCGCTGCACGTCGTACCCCGCTCCTGGCGGATGGAGCGCAGCAGACTGACGCTCGCCTGGTACGGCGTCATGACCGCGTTCTTCTATCCCTACCTGGCGGCGTTCATCGCGCTCGCGTACGGCACTGTGAACGCGCTGATCGGCATCGGTCTGTCGATCGTCGTCTACACGCTCGTCAACCAGGTGATCCTGCGCGCGGCGTCGCGCAGCGGCCTCACCGTCGCGCTCTTCTCGCGCTCGATGTTCGGCTATGTCGGTGCGGCGGTCGCGACAGCGATCTTCGCCGCGACGGCGATCTACTACGTCGTCTTCGAGGGCTCGGTCGTCGCGGTCGCGGCACAGACCTACTTCGGCGGCCCGATCAAGCTCTGGTACGCGATCGTCGTCTTCGCGACCGTGCCGCTGGTGTGGAAGGGCGTGCGCGCGCTGCTGGACCGCGTCAACGGCGCGCTGCTGCCGTTCTACGTCGTCGCGCTCGTCGCCGTGCTCGTGTGGGCGCTGGCGAGCGAGGGGTACCACGGCTTCCTGCCCGACGCCAGAGCGGCGCCCGGGACGACGCTGCCGTGGCTGCAGGCGTTCACCGCCTACATGGGCGTGTGGGTGCTGATGCTGTTCACGATGGACTTCGCGCGGCTGGCGCGGCCCGAGGACGAGCGCTACCACCGCGCCGTCACGTTCGGCTGGCTCTACTACGTGCTCACATTCGGCCTCAACGGCCTGATCGGGATCCTGCTCGTCTCGACCTTCGGGATCACCTTCGAGCAGCTCGCCGGCCAGGAGAGCGCGCTGCCGGTGCAGATCGTCCAGCTGACCGGGCTGCTCGGCTTTCTGCTGATCGCGATCACGCAGATGCGAATCAACACCGTCAACCTCTACCTCGCCTCGACCAACCTGCAGTCGTTCGCCGCGCGCGTGCTGCGGATCGGGCTGCCGCGCACCGTCTGGGTGCTGGTCGCCTGCGCGATCGCCTACGCGCTGATGCTGACCAACGTCTTCTCCTACGTCGTCGACGCGCTCGCCTACCAGGGGATCGCGATCGTCGCCTGGGTCGGCGTCGCGCTCGCGCACGTCTGGTATCTGCAGCGCACGCGCAGAGCGCTGGAGGGGATCGAGTTCCGCCCCGGCCGCGTGCCGGCGTTCAACCCCGGCGGGATCTCGGCCTGGGTGCTGGCGACCGCCGTCGGCCTCGTGCTGAAGCTGACCGACGGCACGACGAGCCAGCTGTGGGAGGTGTGGGGGCTGCCGATCACGTTCGTCGTCGCATTCGGCGGCTACACGCTGTTCCTGCTCGGCGCCAGAGCAGGCTGGTTCGCCGTCCAGCGGCCGTTCGACCCGCTCGACGAGGTCGAGGACCCGTGGGAGGAGCGTGTCCGCTGCCACGCCTGCGACCGTTCCTACCTCGCGCGCGAGATGGACCGCGACCCGGCCGCGCACCACGCCGCGATCTGCGCCGCCTGCGCCACCGGCGGCGCCTTCGAGCGGGCGGCGCGGGCGGAGGCGCGGGCCGTCAGCGGCGTGCGCGGCTGAGCGAGCCGCCATCGTGAGCCGCAAGTGGATGGTGCCGACCGTGATTTCAGGGGCTGCGGGCAGATCCTCCTCGCTGCCCGCGCCGCCTCCGCGCTGAGGTCCCCGCCGAAGATCTCGGTCGGTCGACCTCATCGCGGAGATCACCGGCCAGCCGACCGGACGGCTCAGCGGCAGCTGAGCGCTGCACGGTCGGACGACGAACCGATCCCAAGCGGCGCCTGTACCGCAGTCAGACGCCGACGGCGCCGCCGATGAGCAGGCCGACGGCGTAGGTGAGGGCCGCGGCGGCGCCGCCGATGAGAACCTGGCGGCCGCCGGAGCGCAGCGTGCCGCGACCCGTGAAGAGCGTGATGAGAGCGCCGATCGCAAACAGGCCCGCGCCGCTGAGCGCCGCGCTGAGCGCGACCGCCGCGCCGCCGCTGAGCAGGAGGAAGGGGATCACGGGGATGATCGCGCCGAGCGCGAACAGGACGAACGAGGTGGAGGCGGCGACGGTGGCCGAGCCGCCGAGCTCATCGGGATCGATGCCGAGTTCCTCGCGCGCGAGCGTGTCGAGCGCGGTGGCGCGGTCGGCGATCTGGCGGGCGGCGAGGTCGGCGGCCTGCTCCGGCGCGAGCCCCTTGGCCTCGTAGATCAGCGCCAGCTCCTCGCGTTCCTCCTCGGGCGCCTCGTCGATCTCGGCAGCCTCGATCTCGAGCTGGTGGGCGGCCAGCTCGCGGGCGCTCTGAACCGAGACCCATTCACCCATCGCCATCGAGCCCGCGCCGGCAAGCAGGCCCGCGAGGCCGGTGACGAGCACGGTGTTGGCGGAGACCTGCGCGCCGGCGACGCCCATCACGAGGCTGAAGTTCGACAGCAGCCCGTCGTTGGCGCCGAGCACGGCCGCCCGCAGCGCGTTGCCGCTCGCGGCACGGTGACGGCCTTCCAAGCGCGCCAGTGCCGAACCCTCGACGCCCGCCCCGCCTGAAAGCGTGCGCAGCAGGCGCGCGTGCGAGCGCTCCTCCGCCGGCATCGCCGTGTCCCGCGACTCCGGCTGCTCGTCGTAACCACGGCTGTCGGCGCGCTCGAGGTCGTCGAGCGTCGGCAGGATCGCCGTCGTCCCGAAGCGTCTGGCGAGCGCGATCAGCGTCCGCGCCCGCCAGCTCGGACGCGCCGCCGGCAGCGCGGCGCCGGCGTGGCGCAGCCGCTGCTCCCAGAACGCCGCGTGCCGCTCTTCCGCCGCCGCCAAGCGCTGGTAGACCTCGGCCAGCCGCTCGTCGGGCTCGAGCTCGGCGAGCGCACGGTAGAGCGCGGCGCTGTCGATCTCGTCGCGCCAGTTCGCGAGCTGGCGCGCGGCGGGGTCGGGCTCGCGGGACGGTGCCATCACCGTCAAGTATCGGGGGGCCCGCAGACGAGCGGCAAGTCGGCTCCCGCCGACCGCGTCGGTCAGGTCGCGTTCCGGGGGCAACTACGGAGACGAAGCGGGCAACGGCTGCGGATGACGTCGGCCCGCGCTGGTGGGACGGTGTTCGTGCCAGTCCCGCTTCCCAACCGCAGAGGAACTCACCATGGCAACGATCGAACGGACCGCGTTCGCGGCGCCGGGGACGCCCGGCAGCCTCGTCGAGCTGCAGGCGCGCTACGACAACTTCATCGGGGGCGAATGGGTCGCGCCTGTCGAGGGCCGGTATCGCGCCAACCGAACTCCGGTGACGGGCGAGATCTTCTGCGAGGTGGCGGACTCGACGCCGGCGGACATCGAGCTCGCGCTCGACGCCGCGCACGCCGCCAAGGACGCATGGGCGCGCCGCTCGCCGGCGGAGCGGGCCGCCGTCCTCAACGCCGTCGCCGACGCGATGGAGGCGAACCTTGAGCGGCTCGCGGTCGCGGAGACGTGGGACAACGGCAAGCCGGTGCGCGAGACGATCGGCGCCGACCTGCCGCTGGCGATCGATCACTTCCGCTACTTCGCGGGTGTGATCCGCGCGGAGGAGGGCGCGATCTCGGAGATCGACGCCGACACGTACGCGTACCACTTCAAGGAGCCGCTCGGCGTCGTCGGGCAGATCATCCCGTTCAACTTCCCGCTGTTGATGGCGGCGTGGAAGATCGCGCCGGCGCTCGCCGCCGGGAACTGCACCGTCGTGAAGCCGGCCAGCCCGACGCCGTGGTCGATCCTCGAGCTGATGCGCGTGATCGGGGAGCTCGTCCCGCCTGGTGTGCTGAACGTCGTCAACGGGCCGGGCGGGCAGATCGGCGAGGCGCTCGCGACCAACGAGCGGATCGCGAAGATCGCGTTCACCGGCTCGACCGACGTCGGCCGCCGGATCATGCACTACGCCGCGGAGCGGATCATTCCCTCGACGACCGAGCTGGGCGGCAAGTCGCCCAACCTCTTCTTCGCCGACGTGATGGACCACGACGACGCCTTCTTCGACAAGGCGATCGAGGGGCTCGTGCTGTACGCGTTCAACAAGGGCGAGGTCTGCACCTGCCCCTCGCGCGCACTCGTGCAGGAGTCGATCTACGACGCCTTCATGGCGCGCTGTCTGGAGCGCATCCGCGCGATCCGCCAGGGCGATCCGCTCGACCTCTCCACGCAGGTCGGCCCGCAGGTCTCCGCGGCGCAGCGCGAGACGGTCGAGCGCTACGTGCGGATCGGACGCGAGGAGGGCGCGGAGGTGCTGGCGGGCGGCGAGCGCCCGCAGCTCGACGGCGCGCTGACGGGCGGCTACTTCCACCAGCCGACGGTGCTGAAGGGCACCAACGAGATGCGCGTCTTCCAGGAGGAGATCTTCGGCCCGGTGCTCGCCGTGACCACGTTCAAGGACGAGGCCGAGGCGATCGCGATCGCCAACGACACCGTCTACGGCCTCGGCGCCGGCGTCTGGACACGCGACGGCTCGCGCGCCTTCCGCGTCGGGCGCGCGATCAAGGCCGGCCGTGTGTGGACCAACTGCTACCACGCCTACCCCGCGCACGCCGCGTTCGGCGGCTACAAGGCCTCCGGCGTCGGCCGCGAGAACCACAAGATGATGCTCGACCACTACACCCAGACCAAGTGCCTGCTCGTCAGCTACGACGAGCACGCGCAGGGCCTGTTCTGACCCGGAGCGCACGCATGCCCACCAAGCAGGCACCGGACGCCGCGGCGACCGCCGCGCCCGCCGAGGGCGCCGGCCTCTCGCGGCGCACGTTCCTGCGCCGCGCCGGAGCCGCCGCCGGCGCGGTCGTGGTCGTCGGCGCGGGGGGAGTTTCGTATCGCGCCTACGACAACGGCGTCTTCTCCACCGGCGACGGCCCCGCCTACGACGCGTGGCGCGAGTGGGACCGCGGCGACGGACCGGCGGCGCTTGTTGCCGCCGCCGTGCTCGCGCCGAACCCGCACAACAGCCAGGCGTGGGCGTTCCACGTCCAGGATGACCAGATCGACCTGTTCGCCGATCACGACCGCTCGACCGGTGCGCTGGACCCGTTCGGCCGTGAGCTGCAGGTCGGCCTCGGCGCCGCTCTGGAGAATCTGCTGCTGGCCGCGCCGGCCCACGGGTATCGCGCCGTCACGCGCCTGCGGCCGACGCCGGGGGAGCCCGTCCACGCCGCGCGCGTGGAGCTGTCCGGCGGGGCGCGTCGGCGCAGCGCCCTGTATGAGGCGATCCCGCACCGCCACACCGACCGCAGCCCGTACGACAGCGGTCCGGTCCCTGCCAGGAGCCTCGCTGCGATGAGCGCCCTCGCCGACGACCTGCCGCACGCCCGCGTGCATTGGCTCGCCGACCCGACGCAGCTGAGGCGCACGGGCACGCTGATGGTCGCCGCCGCCGAGGCCGTCACGCGCGATCGGCAGCAGTCGGTCGACGGCTTCCGCCTGTTCCGCTCCGACTGGGATGCGATCCAGCGCCACAAGGACGGCCTGACGCTCGACACGCAGGGGCTGTCGGAGCTGACGACCGTCGCCGCGAAGCTGCTGCCGTCCTACAGCCGCGCCAACGGCGACTCCTTCTGGGTCGATCAGACGCGTGACGTGCACACGAAGACCGCCGCCGCATACGGCATCGTGACCGTCCCCGACGCGCGCGACGACGCCCAGCGCCTGACCGGCGGACGCCTGTTGCAGCGCATCCACCTCTGGACGGCGGCCAACGGTCTCTCGCTGCAGCACATGAACCAGATCACCGAGCGCGCGGACCGCGAGCGCCAGCTCGGCCTCTCCCGTCGCTTCGGCGATGCGATCCAGGCGCTCGTCCCGGCAGGCTCCCAACCGCTCGTCGCGTTCCGCATCGGCCACCCGCGCAGCGACGACGGCCGGCGCCTCAGTCCGCGCCGGCCCGCCAGAGAAGTGATCGCCTGACCGCAGCTCTCGGCGAGAGGTGCGCGCAGCTCGGCGAGATGTGCGCGCAGCGTGCGCGCGATGCCGCCCGCTGAGCCAGCAGCGCACAGGCCCGGACGGCGCGGCCATTCACCGTGGTCGCACCGAGGTCGTCAGGCAGGCTGCGGGAGGCGGTCGTAGGTTGCCGAGCGCCTGCGCTCCAGCGCTGTCGAGCATGCGCAGTCGGCCGAGCCGGAAGATCACGACCTGCACATCCGCGACGTCGGTCAGCTCGAGCAGGAACCGCTGCGCGGCGCCGAAGAAGAGCGCGCCGTCGAGCCGGTAGGCGACGATGTGCTCCTGCAGGAGCGCGTGCTCCAGGACCGGGTCGATCGCGGTCTCGCGGTCGGCGGCGGCGAGTGGCTCCCGCCCGAAGGAGCTGCTCTCGGCGACAGCGCGCAGCGCCAGCACAGCGGCCAGCGCGACGCCGACGCCGACGGCGATCACGAGGTCGAAGACGACGGTCGCGGCGGCCGTCGCGAGCAGCAGCAGCGCGTCGCCGCGCGTCGAGCGGAGCGACCCTGCGGCCTATGCCGAGTACTCGCGGCTCATCTTCAACGCCCTGCTCGCGCACTAGGGCGGGCAGCTAGAGCGACCGCACCGCCGCTCGAGAGGGGTGGCGTCGTGCAGCCGCCGCTCAGGTGCATTCGCCTGAGCGGCGGCTGCCGGCTGGTCTACGGCGTGAACGTCCAGCTGGGCGTGAGCGTGAGCGTGCCGGCCGCCGTTCTGACGTTGCCGAGCGAGCTGGCGCAGAACGCCGCGGTTAGCGGACCGCTCGTGGGCGTGAACAGCTGCGAGGTGTCGACGGCGGCGGTCGCGCCGGTCGCCGTCGTGAGCCGCAGCGTGCCGCTCCATAGGCAGTTCATGCCGGCTATCGTCGCTAGGACGCCGAGCGGTATCGAGTACGGCAGCGCGCCGGAGCCGTTGACCGCCTCGACCGTGATCGGCGCCCCGGTCTCCGGGACTAGCAGGATGCAGCCGCTGCCGGTCGCTCTGTCGACCGTCCCGATCGCCGCGCCTGGCGCGTAGACGCCGGCGCTGGTCGAGGTCGTGAGCGTGACGGCGCATCTGAAGGCGATTCTCGGCCCCGCGAAGGTGATCGTGCCGGTCTGCGTGCCGGCGCCGCCGGGGCCTATCGTCACCGCCGCGGCGGCGG
>DATIOB010000793.1:0-7051 GCA_035473605.1 Conexibacter sp. | reverse complement strand
GCATCGCTGACGGCCGCGCGGCGCGAGGCGACGTCGTCGTTCGGCGACGACACGCTCTTCATCGATCGGTTCGTCACGAACCCGCGCCACATCGAGGTGCAGGTGCTCGCCGACGCGCGCGGCAACGTCATCCATCTCGGTGAGCGCGAGTGCTCGCTGCAGCGGCGCCACCAGAAGGTCGTCGAGGAGGCGCCGTCGCCGGTCGTCGACCCCGAGTGGCGCGAGGAGATGGGCGCCGCCGCGGTCAGACTCGCGCGCGCCTGCGGCTACGTCGGCGCCGGCACCGTCGAGCTGATCGTGCCGGGCGCAAGAAACGGTGTCCTGCCCGACGACTTCTTCTTCCTGGAGATGCACACCCGCCTCCAGGTCGAGCACCCGGTCACCGAGCTGGTCTACGGGATCGACCTCGTCGAGCAGCAGCTGCGCGTCGCCGCCGGCGCGTCGCTGGGCTTGCGCCAGGGCGACCTGACGCCGAGCGGCCACGCGGTCGAGGCGCGCCTCTACGCCGAGGACCCGGCCGCCGGCTTCCTGCCCTCGACCGGCGTCGTGCGCCGCTGGCGCCCGCCGGCCGGCGAGGGGATCCGCGTCGATCACGCGCTCGCCGACGGGCTCGCGGTCGAGACCCACTACGACCCGATGATCGCGAAGGTGATCGCGCACGGCTCCGATCGCGCGACCGCGCTCGGCCGGCTGGAGCGGGCGCTCGGCGAGCTGGAGCTGCTCGGCGTCACGACCAACGCGGCCTTCACGCGCAGCCTGCTGAGCCGCCCCGACGTGCGCGCCGGCGAGCTCGACACCGGCCTGCTGGAGCGGCTGCTCGCCGACGGCGACGGCGCCGCCGTGGCGCCGCCCGCGGAGTTGCTGCCGGCCGCCGCGCTGACGCTCGCGCTGCTCGACGCCGAGGCGCTGGCGCAGCGCACGAGCATTCCGCTCGGGTGGCGCTCGGACGGCTCGCCCGGAACGTGGCGGCGGCGTGTGTCGCTCGGCGACGACGTCGTCGAGCTGAACGTCCGCGGCGAGACCGTGAGCGTGCGCGACTGGAGCTGGCGGGGCCGCGCGCGGCGGCTCGGCGACAACGTCGTCGAGATCGAGCTGGACGGCGTCGCGCACCGCTGCTGCTACGCGCTCGACGCGGGCGACGGCCGCCTCTGGATCGGCCGCGACGGTCATCAGCTGGAGCTGGCGCCGGCGCGCGCCGGCGGCGGCGACCTCAGCGCGACCGGCGACTCGCTCGCCGCGCCGATGCCGGGGACGGTCCTGTTCGTGCACGTCAGCGACGGCGACCAGGTCAGCGAGGGCGACGTGCTGGTGGTGCTTGAGTCGATGAAGATGGAGCTGTCGGTGAGCGCACCGCACGACGGGAAGGTCAGCGGGCTGAGCGTCAAGCCCGGCGACAAGGTCGCCCTGAGAGAGATCCTTTTGGAGGTCCGCGCATGAGCTTCCGCGACGGTCATCTGGAGCTGATCGCCGACCTCGAGGCGCGGCTGGAGCGCGTGCGCGGCGGCGGCGGGCCGAGAGCGATGGAGCGTCACGTCGCACGCGGCAAGCTGCCGGCGCGCGAGCGGATCGAGCGGCTCTGCGATCCCGGCGCGCCGTTCCTCGAGCTGGCGCCGCTCGCCGCCGAGGAGCTGTACGACGGCGCGGCGCCGAGCGCCGGTGTCGTCGCCGGGGTCGGCGTCGTCCACGGCCGCCATTGCATGATCGTCGCCAACGACGCGACGGTGAAGGGCGGGACCTACTTCCCGCTGACGGTCAAGAAGCACCTGCGCGCGCAGGAGGTGGCGGCCGAGAACGCGCTGCCGTGCATCTACCTCGTCGACTCAGGCGGCGCCTTCCTGCCGATGCAGGACGAGGTCTTCCCCGACCGCGAGCACTTCGGCCGCATCTTCTTCAACCAGGCGAACATGTCCAAGCGCGGGATCGCGCAGATCTCCGCCGTGATGGGCTCGTGCACCGCCGGCGGCGCCTACGTGCCGGCGATGAGCGACGAGACCGTCATCGTGCGCGAGCAGGGGACGATCTTCCTCGGCGGCCCGCCGCTGGTGAAGGCGGCGACCGGGGAAGAGGTGACGGCCGAGGAGCTGGGCGGCGGCGACGTGCACGCGCGCACCTCCGGCGTCGTCGACCACCTCGCCCACGACGATGCCGACGCGCTCGAGCGGCTGCGCGAGATCGTGCGCACGCTGCCGCCTTCGCCGCAGGTGCCGTGGGAGCGCGTCGCGCCGCGCCCGCCGGCTCACGCCGGCGATCCCGACGGCCTGCTCGACGTCGTCCCGCTCGACACGCGCACCCCCTACGACGTGCGCGAGCTGCTGCGGCGCGTCGTCGACGGCGGCGAGCTGCAGGAGTTCAAGGCGCTCTACGGCACGACGCTCGTCTGCGCCTTCGCGCACGTCGACGGCCACCCGGTCGGGATCGTCGCCAACAACGGCGTGCTGTTCAGCGAGTCGTCGCTGAAGGGCGCGCACTTCGTCGAGCTGTGCGACCGCCGCGGGATCCCGCTGCTGTTCGTGCAGAACGTCGCCGGCTTCATGGTCGGCCGCGACTACGAGGCCGGCGGGATCGCGAAGGACGGCGCCAAGCTCGTCACCGCCGTCTCCTGCGCGCGCGTGCCGAAGCTGACCGTGATCGTCGGCGGCTCCTACGGTGCCGGCAACTACGGCATGTGCGGCCGCGCCTACTCGCCCCGCTTCCTGTGGATGTGGCCGAACGCGCGCATCTCGGTGATGGGCGGCGAGCAGGCCGGCGCGGTCATGAGCGAGGTCGGCCAACCCGAGGTCGGCGCCCAGCTGCGCGAGCAGTACGAGCGCCAGGGCAACCCGATCTACGCGACCGCCCGCCTCTGGGACGACGGCGTGATCGACCCGCGCCAGACGCGCAACGTGCTCGCCGCCGCGCTGGCGGCCTGCGCCAACGCGCCGCTGGAGCCGGTCGGCTACGGCGTCTTCCGCATGTAGCCGCACGATTCCCCGTTACCTGGCGCGTCGGCGCGGCTAGGCTCCGGGCCATGCGCCGACTCCCGCTCGTGCTGGTCACCGCTCTGCTCGCTGCGACCGGCGCGGCCGGGGCCGCCTCCGCGGCCTTCGCCCTGCAGGCGCCCGCCGGCTCGCCGCAGCAGCTGATCGAAGCGGTCGTCGCGGCCGCCAACGCGCTCTCGCCGCAGGCGAGCCCCTGCACGCTGATGACGCGCGAGCTGCGCGAGAGCGTCGCCGTGCGCGAGCTGCTCTTGCACGATCCGGTCGCGGCCGAGCCGTTCGGGCCCGACGACGTGACGCGCCTGTGCGACGCCTACCTGCTGCGCCGGCTCGGCTTCGGCAGCGGCCTCGGCGGCGATCGCGGCGGCTGGCTGAGCACGAAGGTGAGCGCGGTGCGCGTCGTGCGCGTGCGCGGCGACGTCGCGCAGCTGCAGGCGCGGGTCGCCCAGCGGTTCCAGCCCGACGACGCGGGGCTCGAGAGCGACGAGGTCGTGAACCTGTTCGTCGTGCGCGAGGAGGGCCTCTGGCGGCTCGCCTCGTTCTCGGACCTGCTGCAGCTCGACCTGGCGAGCCAGCCGGCGTTGACGTCGCTGGCCGCGTTCAGGCGCGAGCGTGCCGAGCGCGTGGCGTTGACGGCCAGACTGCGGCGCGGCCACGCGCGGCTCGTGCACGGACTGGCGACGCTGCCGAGCGCGCCCTCGCAGAGACCGCTCTCCTGCGGCACCGGGCCGCGCGCGACGAAGAGCGGCCACGCCGAGCCGAGCGCTCGCGGCTGGTCCGGCGTCCACCGGCTCGAGGACCGGCTGCGCCCGGTGCGCGGTCCGCGCGCCGCCCGGATCGACCTCGTCGGCGGCCGCCTCAGCAGCGGCCGGGGACAGATGTGCTGGACGTTCCGCACGCGCGGGCCGGTCGCCGAGCGCGTCGATTTCGACGTGGTGCTGGGACAGGAGACCAACGGCGACGACGGGCGCAGCGCGGTCTGGACCATGCGGCTGGAGGGTGGCAGAGCGGTCGGCCTGGTGGAGCGCGCCTACGGTCTGCTGACGGCGATCCCGGTGCGCGCGTCGGTGCGCGGTCACGTGGTGCGCGTCGTCGTGCCGGCTGACAGCGTGCGCGACGCCGTCCGCGTCAACCGGGCGTTCGGCTGGTCGGTGATCAGCCGCGCGCCCGACCCCGACCGCGCCCCCGGCTCGCGGGCTGAGTGGATCGACATGCTGCCGGCGCTCGAGACCCTCGACGCCGTAGCCGGCATCAGACACCGCCCGCGGCGGTAGCGCGGTGCGTCCCGACTCGCCCATGCGCCGGCTCCTGCTCGCGGGTGTCGTGCTCGTTGGCAGTCGCCGGCGGCGGGGCCGCGGGTGCGGCGCTGGCGTCGGCGTCCGCGCCGGCGGAGCTGGCGGCGCTGACGCCGCAGCAGGTGGTCGAGCGGTTCGCCGCGGCGGTGAATGCGCGCGATCCCGAGCTGGCGAAGTGCGAGCTGCTCACGCGTGACCGCCGCGACGCGTTCGTGGTGCCGTGGTATGTCGGACTCGACGCGCGGCTGCCGGAGTCGTGGACCGACGCCAACCGGCTGAGGCATGTGACGCCTTCGTCGGGATCTTCAACGGCTACAGAGACGACACCGGCAACCGCTGGACCAGCACCGCGATCGGTACCGCCGTCGTGGTCGAGCAGGGCGTCGACGTGAGCCACCTGCGCGTGGAGGTCATGCGGCGGTTCGACGACGGCAGCGCGCTGGCGGCGGACGCCGACGTCTTCCTCGTGCGCGAGGACGGCGCGTGGCGGCTGGCGGTGCCGTCGCTGCTGTGGGAGTTCTCCGACAGCGACCTCGGCACGCCGCCGACCGCGCTCGCGCAGCTCCCGCCGCTGCTCGACGCGCTGCGGAGAGAGGTCGAGGGCAAGCGCGCGATCGAGGAGGGCATCGTGCGCGACTACCTCGCCACCCGCACACGGCTCGCATCGCGACCGCTGCGGTGGACTGGCGCGACCAGCAGCGCCGTCGACCCGCTGCGCGACATCGTCTCGCAGAGCGGCGAGCGGATCGCCGACCAGACGAGCCCGCGCAACGACCTGCGCGGCGCGTCGCTGCGCAGCGACGGCCAGACGCTGACGTTCGAGCTGCGCTTCCGCGACCGCGTTCCGCGCGAACTGGGCATCTCGTTCGGCCTGCAGCAGCTGCGCTGGGAGTCGCGTCGCCGCGGCACGACGCTCGGCGTGACGGCGCGCTGGAGCGTGCAGCTCGCCGATGGCTGGGCGAGCGCGGAACGTGGCGACGCCGAGCAGCCGGAGGCGATCGCGGACGTGCGAGCGTCGGCGAGTGGCAGGACGGTGCGGCTCGCGCTGCCCGCCGGCGCGGTTCGCGAAGAGGTGCGGCTGGGCAGACCGTTCCGGTGGCAGCTCGAGACCTGGCAGGCGCCGCCGATCGGCCTCTTCGACGACGCGCCGGTGCGCGCGTGGCGCGATCTCCTGCCCAATCGCCAGGCGCATGTGCCGGGCGCCGGGGTGCTGCACAGACCCTGAAACGCCCTCCCTGAGCGAGTCGAACAACAAAAAGTTCGACTCGATCATCAAAACTTCACCCAGATCTCACGGTGAATCTGGTCATATCGGCGCAAAAATGGGCGTTTTCTCCTTGACGACCGCGGTGTTTTGCTGTGTAATCTCCCGAACTCGATCACGAATCGCACAGGTCGCGCGGGTCGAGTCGCTCATCAAGAGGAGAGATGGAGGAGAGCATGCGCTGGATGCTGCGCGCGATCGTCGCGATCGCGTTGCTGGTCGCTGCCGCGTTCACGGTGACGGCCTGCGGAAGTAGTGACGACTCGTCTGACACCAGCTCGACCGCCGGTTCGGTGGCGACGGTGGACACGGAGCCGACGGGCGCCAAGCCGGGCACGAAGATCACGCTGTGGCACAACAGCGCCGATCCGCCCGCGCTGAGACAGCTCTACAGAGACTTCGAGGCCGACACCGGCATCGAGCTGGAGACGGTCGCCAACCCGTCGGCCGGCTTCGAGGACACGACGCTGACGAGATGGGCCTCCGGCTCGCGTCCCGACGTGCTCGAGTACCACCCGACGGTCACCAACCTGCTCGCGCTCAACCCGAGAGCGAACCTGCGCGACCTCTCCGGCGAGGCGTACATCGCCAAGTCCGGCGACCTCTACAGAAGCGCCGCGACGGTCGACGGCGCGACCTACGGCGCCGTGATCGGCTTCCCGCAGGTCTTCGGGATGTTCTACAACAAGACCGTCTTCGAGAGAGCGGGCGTCGAGCCGCCGCAGAACGCGGCCGAGCTGATCAGCGCCTGCGAGGCGATCCTCTCCAGAGCGCCCGGCGTCGTGCCGATCGCCGAGTCCGGCGGTTCGCAGTGGCCGGTCCAGGTGCTCCCCACGCTGCTGATGGGCGACGCCAACCCCGACAACACGTGGGGCCAGGAGCTGCGCGCCAACAGAGCGCACCTCGACGACGAAGGCTCGCCGTTCACGAGAGCGATGGAGACGTACAAGCAGCTCAAGGACGACGGCTGCTTCAACAGAGACGCCGCCAGCGCGACGGTCGAGAACTCCGTCAGAGGCCTCGTCGAGGGCAAGGTCGCGATGGTCGCCCTGCACTCCGACATGATCCCCGCGATGGTCGCGGCGGCCGGCGGCGACGCGGCCAGAGTCGACAGAGAGATCGGCTTCTTCGCGATCGGCGGCGAGTCGGCGGCGGCGACCTACATCCCCAGCCCGATCGGCTCCTACTACCTGCCGAGAACGGGCGACGAGGACCGCGAGGCGGCGGCGCTGGAGTTCATCCGCTACGCCACCGACAGAGGCTATGGCAGATACATCGAGGCGGCGAGAGCGTTCCCGGTGATCGAGGGCACGCCCGAGCCGGCCGGCATCTCGGCGCTGGCGAGAGAGGTCAAGGCCGCCTACGACAGAGGCCCGGCGAACATCGCCTACGCGGCCGACGTCCCCGGTGTCGGCGGTGTCATGGTCCTGATCAACAAGCTCCTGATCGGCGAGGTGCAACCGGCCGAGATCTCGGAGCAGACGCAGAAGTCGATCGAGCAGGCGGCCAAGGCCGCC
>DATIOB010000792.1:0-2394 GCA_035473605.1 Conexibacter sp. | reverse complement strand
TCCAATTCACCCAGCAGAGACTGCTGGATTCAGTAGCGGTCACAGAAAAGTCACACTCGTGACACGGGTCTGTCACGAGCTGACACACCGTCACCACATAACGTCGTCCAGCTTCGTCGATACTTGACACTGGATTCAGATGAAACGACCCACCCGTACCTTGGCGCTGGCGGCCGCGATCGCACTGGCCGGCGGCGCAACCGCGACCGCGCTCACGTTCGACGGCAAGGAGGACCGCTCGGCGGCGGTCGCCTCGGCGATCGACCCCAGCACCCCCAAGAACGTGATCCTGCTGATCGGCGACGGCATGGGCGAGTCGGAGATCACCGCGGCGCGCAACTACATCGGCGTCACGACCGCGCGCCTGCACATGGACTCGATCCCCTTCCGCGGCGTCGCGACGACGTACGCGGTCAACGACGCCGCCGCCACCCGCCCGAACTTCGTGACCGATTCAGCCGGCGGCGGCAGCCAGTGGGCGACCGGCAAGAAGACGCTCGCGAGCCGCATCTCGCAGGCGCCGACCGACGATCCCGCAGTGGCCGGCTCGAACGCCGGCTACGACACCGCGCTCGAGCTCGCCAAGAGACTCGGCAAGCGCACCGGCAACGTCACCACCTCCGAGGTCACCGACGCCACGCCCGCCGCGATGTCGGCGCACATCAGCGAGCGCGACTGCAAGGGCCCCGAGGCGACCCGCACGCTCTGCCCGACCGAGACGAAGGCGGCCGGCGGGCTCGGTTCGATCGCCGAGCAGCAGATCGACCTGCGCATGGACGTCCTGCTCGGCGGAGGCGGCAAGGACTTCAGACAGACGCTCGACGGCTCGGACAGAACGGTCTTCGACTACGCCGCCGAGAGAGGCTTCCGGCGCGTCGCGAACAAGGACGAGCTTGCCGCGATCGCCTCGCTGGACGGCGGCCCCGTGCTCGGCGTCTTCGACGACGGCATCTTCGAGCAGCAGTACAACGACGATCGCGCCAAGCGGCTCGGCGAGATCGAGACGATCAGATGCGACGAGACGCACGGCAGAACGCTCGAGCCGCACATGCCGCAGCTGTCGGAGATGACGCAGAAGGCGATCGACCTGCTCGAGAGCCCGAGCGGCTTCTTCCTCCAGGTCGAGGGCGCCTCGATCGACAAGCAGGCCCACACCGCGGCCGGCTGCGGTCAGATCGGCGAGCTGATCGCCTTCGACGAGGCGATCGGCGTCGCGCTCAGATACCAGCAGGCGCACCCCGACACGCTCGTCGTCGTCGCGGCCGATCACGCCCACGCCGGCCTGATCGTCAGCCCGACCAACGACACGACGGCGGGCCCGCCCGGCTACAGCCAGATCATCGAGACGCGCGACGGCACCCCGATGATGCTCACGTACGGCACGGCCGGCGGCGTCGCGCTCCCCGCGAAGGCCAAGACCCAGCAGCACACCGGCTCGGCGATCCCGGTGATGGCGGTCGGCCCCCAGGCGGCCAACGTCTCCGGCGCGCACGACCTGACCGACCTCTTCCCGCTGATCTCCTTCCAGCGCACGCCGTCGGAGCTGGAGCAGCCCGAGACCGTGACGGTGACGCAGACGACGACCGTCGCAGGGCCGACGACCACGGTCACGGGCCCGACGATCACGGTGCCCGGTGCGACGACCACCGTCCCCGGCGCGACCACCACGGTCCCCGGGCCGGAGAGAATCGTCGAACGGCCCGGGCCGGCGCTCGCGCCGAAGCTGGTGGCGGGCGTCGCCGCGCCTGCGCGGGTGCGCGCGGCCGAACTGCGCGCCGGCCTTCCGCTGACGCTGGTGGCGACCCGCGACGGCCAGGCACACGTCGAGCTGATCGCCGGCAGTCGCACCGTCGCGCGCAAGACGGTCGCGGTGCGCGGCGACCGCGCGACGGCGACGCGCGTCGCAGCGCAGCCCCGCGGCGACCTTCGCAGAGTGCGGGTGCGCGTCACGGTGAGCGCCGACCAGCAGCGCGCGCAGGCGTCGGCGAGCGTCGTGATCGGGCGCTGAGCGGCCAGGGGCCGCGCGCCAGCGCGCGGCCCCGCCCCTGCCGCGGGCTGACGCACCCGTCTAACCGTTCGAGTTCTCTCGAACTACAATGGGGCGCATGAGCGACTCCAGCCCCGTCCTGCCCGCCCGCGACCGCCTCGGCGCCACCGGCGTCTGGCTCGGGAGCCTCTCCGGCGCCTCCGCACGCGACGACGCCGCCGCTGCCGCCGAGATCGAGCAGCTCGGCTACGGCTCGTTGTGGTTCGGCGAGGCACTCGGCAAGGAGGCGTTCGCCCATGCCGGCCTGCTGCTGGCCGCGACCGAGCGGATCGTCGTCGCGACCGGGATCGCCAACATCTGGGTGCGCGACGCAAGCGCCGCCAACGCCGCCGCGCAGACGCTCGGCG
>DATIOB010000791.1:0-11181 GCA_035473605.1 Conexibacter sp. | reverse complement strand
CGCTGGCCGCCGCGGCGGTCGCGCTGTGGTGCGGGGTCCCACTCGAGCGCGTGGCCGCGGCCCTGGCCGTGACCGAGGGCTCGCCCTGGCGGATGGAGGTCCACCACGTCGCCGGCGGCCCCGCCCTCGTCGTCGATTGCTTCAACGCGATGCCGACCTCGACCGAGGCGGCGCTGCGCTCGCTCGCCGCGCTTCCGGGCGGGCGCAAGCTGGCGCTGCTCGGGCTGATGGCCGAGCTGGGCGAGCAGAGCGAGGCGGAGCACCGCCGCATCGCCCGCGTGGCCGACCAGCTCGGGATCGAGCTGGTCGGCTACGAGACGGGGCTCTACGGCGGGAGCTGCGTGACCGGTGTCGAGGAAGCCGTCGCCCTGCTGCGCACGACCGGCCGCGGTGACGCGGCGCTCGTCAAGGGCAGCCGCGTCGCGCGCCTGGAAGCGGTGGTGCGCGCCTACGGCGAGGCCGCGGGCGCGCCGTCGCTGCTGGCGGCTACCGCCGCCCGAGGTCGATGATTCTGTCGACCTGCCGGGCGGTTCTGCCAGGGGTGGTCGGTCTGTGGCCGTCGAGCACCCACAGGTGGCCGCGGACGAGGGCGAGATCGACGGGGTTGCGCAGCTTGCCTCTGCGCGGCAGCGTCTGCGTGACGCGCCCGCTGGCGAGGTCGGCGCTGAGGCGGATCGCCTCGACCTTGCCGCGGTTCTCGGCGACGAACAGCGTGCGGCCGCGCAGGGCGAGGCCGTCGTTGGTCGGGAGCGGCCGGTCGAGGGTCACCTGGCGGGTCGCGCCGGTCTTCGTCGAGAAGGAGTACAGCTTGCCGCTGCCGTACTGACCGGTCAGCAGCGTTCCGGGCGCGGCGGGGATGATCCCGTCGAGGTCGAGCTGGTGCGGCGTGAAGTCGCCGCCTGGTCTGATCGCGCGGACGCTGCCGCTGCCGGAGGTCGGCAGCGCGTAGATCAGATGGGTGAGCGTGTCGGTGACGTAGGCGGTGCCGCGCTGGACCGCGACGCCGTTGAGGAAGCCGGAGCCGGGGACGCGGTGGCGGCGGATCAGTCTGCCGTTGCGCGCGTCGTAGACGTCGATCGTTCTGCTCGTGCCGCCGGCGACGATCAGGCGGTTGCCGCCGGCGAAGCGCAGGCCGTTGCCGCGGCCGCCTCTTCTGCCGGGGACGAGGACGCTCTGCCGCCCGCTGCGCGGGTCGATCCGGCGCACCTCGCCGCTCGTCTGCGAGCTGACGTAGAGCGCGCCCTGGTGGGCGGTCATCGCCTCCGCCGAGAAGCCGGCGGGGAGCGTGATCGTCTTGGCCGAGGCGGGTGCGGCGGCTGCGGTGACTGCGACGGCGGCGGCGACTGCGGCCGCCGCCGTGACTGCGGTACTGCGGATGGGGCTCATCCCCGATGCCTCCCCGCACCCGCCGGTTCGGCAAACGCCGAATCGAGTGGGGAGCGGCGCGTCACTCTGTTTACGCCGCGGGCGGCGCGCCTACGGGTAGAGGCGCACGACGTGCTTGTAGACGCCGTTCTTCTGGCGGGTCGTGGTGACGTTGCCCCGCGCCCCGGAGTAGATGCCGGTGCCGCCGACGACGACGCGGCCGACCTCCTCGCCGACGATGAAGCCGTTCTCGCCGTCGACCGGATATGCGCTGATGCCGGTCACGACGAGCGTGTCGCCGCCGCCGAAGTCGTAGGAGAGCTGGCCCTGGACGATCTCGCGCTTGCCGCTGACCTTGATCGTCGTGTTGGTGCCGTAGATCGAGCCGATCCGCTTGCCCTTCTGACGCAGCGCACCCTCATAGACGTAGAGGTCGCCGGGGCTCTTGCCGCTCGGGCCGTGGTCGAGGGCGGTCACGGTGACGCCGGAGGCGGTGAAGCGCAGCGTCTCGACGCCGTTGCTCTGGGCGGAGGCGGTCGCGGCGCCGGCGGTCGCCAGCAGCCCGCAGGCGGCGAGCGCGGTGGCGACGGGGCGGGCGCGGAGGGGGGAGCGGCGCATGGGGTTCCTGACGTGGGTGGATGGCGGCGACGTGCCGCCATCAGGTGTATCGACCGCCGCCGACGGGCCTTGAATCCCCGGCCGTCGCGTCAGCCCGCCGGCTGCGTCGCCCACGCCTCCGCCAGCCGCACGAGCGTCGCCGCGGAGGCGGCCATCTCGTGCAGCGACGCCCACTCGCGCACCGAGTGGTACTCGTGGCCGCCGGTGAAGAGGTTGGGCGTCGGCAGGCCGCGCGCGCTCAGCAGCGAGCCGTCGGTGCCGCCGCGGATCGGCGTGCGCACGGGCTCGATCCCCTCGGCGCGCAGCGCCCGCTCGGCCAGCTCGACGACCTCGGGCGTGGCGGCGAGGTGGTCGCGCATGTTCGGGTACTGCGCTCTGACCGTCAGCTCCAGCGTCGCGCGCGGCTCGCGCCCGACGACCTCCTCGGCGGTGCGGCGCAGCAGCGCGACGTGCTCGGCGAGCAGGTCGTCCTCGAAGTCGCGCACGATCAGGACGATCTGCGCCTCGCCGGCGCCGCCGCTGATCTCGACCGGGTGGATGAAGCCCTCGCGGCCGCTCGTCGTCTCCGGCGTGAGGCGGTCCGACGGCAGCGCCGCCAGCACCTGCGCCGCCAGCCGGCCGGCGTGGACGAGCTTGCCGGTCGCGAAGCCGGGGTGGACGTCGACGCCGGTGATCGTCACGAAGGCCTCCGCAGCCGTGAAGGTCTCGTCCTGCAGCTCGCCGAGGTCAGAGCCGTCGATCGTGTAGGCGCAGCGGGCGCCGAAGCGCTCGACGTCGAAGTGGATCCCACCCTGCCCGATCTCCTCGTCGGTCGTGAAGCCGATCCGCAGCGTCGGGCGCGGCAGCTCCGGGTGGGCGGCGAGGTGGGCGACGGCGGCCATGATCTCGGCGACGCCGGCCTTGTCGTCGGCGCCCAGCAGCGTGTCGCCGCTGGAGCTGATCAGGTCGTGGCCGCGCGCGGCGTCCAGCTCCGGCATCCTCGCCGGGTCGAGCACCGTGCCGCCGCGCGGCAGCTCGATCACGCCGCCGTCGTAGCCGCGGTGGACGATCGGCTCGACGCCGTCGCCGGGCGCGTCGGGGCTCGTGTCGACGTGCGCGATCAGCCCGACGACAGGCGGCTCGCCCGGCGCCGTCCAGCCGCTCGCCGGCAGCGTCGCCATCACGTAGCCGCCGTCGAGCAGCTCGGCGTCCTCGAGCCCGAGCGCGCGCAGCTCGTCGACCAGCAGGCGCGAGAGGTCGAGCTGGCCGGGCGTGCTCGGGCGGGCGCCCGAGTCGCGGTCGGACTGCGTCGCGATCCGCACGTAACGGAGGAAGCGGTCGAGCAGGTCGGGCGCGAGCTGCTCGGCGAGGGAAGAGGTGAACGGCGCCATATGAGGGCACCCTACCCATGGGCACCTACACTCAGCGCACGCTCATGGCCAAAGCCTTCAAGCACTCCAAGCCACTCAAGCCGAAGAAGAAGTGCTGCAAGTCCAAGCCGCGCTGCAAGCGCTGCCCGGTCGTGCTCAAGCGCCTCTCGCAGACGGGCTTCGCCGAGCGCCGCGAGGACGGCAAGTACGTGATGATCGATCTCGTGCCGAAGAGAGCGTTGAAGGACGCGCGGCGGTAGCGCGCGGCCTTCGCCCGGCGGCCGCTCAGGCGGCCGCCGCGCGGCTGGCGTCGCGCAGCAGCGCGTCGAGCGCTCTGCGGGCGGCGCCGAGGGCGTGGGCGTGGTCGTCGATCTCCGCCCACGGGTCGCCGCCGCGCGCCAGACGCGCCGGCAGCGAGCGGATCGACCAGCGGTCGGGGCGCGTCGCGGGATCCTCCAGCTCCTCCCAGCGCAGCGGCGTCGCGACGGTCGCGGCCGGCAGCGCGCGCACCGAGTAGGGCGCGACGGCGGTGTGGGCGTAGGCGTTGCGCTGCACGTCGACGAGGATGCGGCCGCCGCGCTTGGCCTTGCGCTGCTCCAGCGTCAGCCGCTCGGGGTCGCGCGCGACCGCGAGCCGGCCGAGGTCGCGTGCGAACTCGCGCACCTCGTCGTGGTCGTGGCGCCGCTGCAGCGGCACGACGACGTGGTAGCCGCGCGAGCCGGTCGCGAGCGCGAACGGCGGCAGCTCCAGCTCCTCGCGCAGGATCGCGCCGAAGGCGAGCGCCGCGCGGCGCACGTCCTCGGGTCCGCCGCCGCTGGGGTCGAGGTCGACGATCAGGCGGTCGGGCCGCTCGAGACGGTCGCGCCGCGAGGTCCACGCGTGCAGCGTCACAACGGCCTGGTTGGCGAGGTAGACGAGCGTCGCGGCGTCGGAGGCGACGACGTGGGTGACGGGATCGCCGCCCTGCTTGGGCGTCTGCACGCCGTCGATCCAGTCGGGGAAGTAGTCGGGCTTCTGCTGCTGGAAGATGCCGCCGTTGCTGATGCCGTCGGGGAAGCGCTGCATGTTCAGCGGCCGCTCGGCGACGTGCGGCAGCATCACGTCGGCGACGCGCTCGTAGTGGCGCGCCAGGTCGAGCTTCGTCACGCCCGAGGGGAAGAGCGCCTTGTCGGGCTTGGAGATCTCCACGACGCGGCCGTCGAGCCGGAGCGCGACCGCGGTGCTGCTGCCGGCGGTGGCCATGGCGGATCACTACCCGCCATGGCCGGTCGGCTATCGCCTAGCGCCCGTCGCGCAGGTCGAAGTAGAGGACCGAGATCGCCAGCGCGGCCAGCGGCGCGACCGCGACGGTCACGAGGAAGGTCAGCAGCACGCGCAGCAGGTCGCCGCCGACGGCGCCGATCAGGCCGGCGACGAAGGCGACGCCGAACAGCAGCACGAAGACGAGCACGACGAGGCCGAGGACGCCCCAGCCGTTGCCTCTGACCAGCTCGCGGCTGCGCTCCATCGCCTCGATCGGGCCCTTGCCCTCCAGGACCACGACCGGCGCCGTGACCGCCCAGATCGTCAGCAGGAAGAGGCCGGGGACTATCAGCAGGACCAAGCCGATCCCGACGAGGATGCCGACGATCAGCGAGGCGACGAGCAGCGGCACCGCGACCGGCGCGACGCTGCGGAAGAGGTCGCCGACGGACGAGTCGAGCGTCCCGTCGCGGACGTCGTCGACCAGTCTCACGACGAGGCCCTGGTAGAAGGTGTGGACGACCATGCTGACGAGCGAGGCGACGAGCACGAGCACGCCGCTGTCGAAGACGAAGGCGACGATCGCGTTGATCAGGAAGACGACGAGCGCGGCGGGGAGCAGCGCGCCTGCGTGCTCCTTGTAGATCCCGAGCGCGCGTCCGAGGACGGCGGTGGGATCGATGGTTGTGGTCATGGGCTGCATCATCGGCAGAGCGGCAGTACGCCTGAAGGGGGAGATGCCGCGCCTCGGCGCCCGCCGCGGCGCCGCCTTCGACGCGGATGGCGGAGAACCGACGACCGACGGCGCCCGCGATCGGCGATCATCGGCCCATGCCCCGCCGCACCGTCATCGTCGTCGACGACCACGACGCCTTCCGGCGCCAGGCGGCGCGCCTGCTGGAGGCGGCCGGGTGGGCGGTCGTCGGCGAGGCGCACGACGGTGCCGGCGCGGTGCGGCTGGCGCGGGAGCTGCGCCCCGACGCCGTGCTGCTCGACGTCGGCCTGCCCGACGCCTCCGGCTTCGAGGTCGCCGAGCGGATCGCCGCCGGCCCGGCGGTGCTGCTCGTCTCCTCCGACGCGGATGCCGGCGAGCTGGCGCGCGAGCGCGCGCAGCCGTTCCTGTGGAAGGGCGCGCTCAGCACCGACGCGCTCGCCGCCGTCTTCGGCGCCGCCTGACGCGCGCCGGCCCGCCTCGCCGCGCACCCTGGTTCCGGGACGATCCGGGATCGGATCAGGGTGAATGCCGTTGTCCGGCGCGCGGCCGGCTCGTAGTGTGGCGCTCCGATGACGCTTGGCGCACAGACATCCGAGATGACGGCGGCGCTCGCGCCCGGGATCGCCGACGTGCTCGACGCGGCGCTCGACGCCGTCATCGCGATGGACGCCGACGGGCGCGTGCTGCACTGGAACCGCTCGGCGCAGCGCACCTTCGGCTACACCGTCGAGCAGGCGGTCGGGCGCGAGATGGCCGACCTGATCGTCCCGCCGCGCCACCGCGAGGCCCATCGCCGCGGCCTCGCGCGGCTGCTGTCGGGCGCGGCGCCGACGCTGCTCGACCAGCGCGTCGAGACGCAGGCGATCGGCGCCGACGGCAGCGAGCGTCCGGTCGAGCTGACCGTCACGCGCCTGCCGCAGGCGGGAGCGCCGATCTTCGTCGGCTACGTGCGCGACATCTCCGACCGCCTCGCCGCCGAGCGCGAGCTGCGCGCCTCGCGCCACCGCCTGCTGGAGGCCGCCTACGCGACGCGCCGCCGCTTCGAGCGCGACCTCCACGACGGCGCCCAGCAGCGCCTGATCGGCACCGGGATCGCGCTGCAGCTGCTGCGCGCGCGGGTCAACGACGGCGACGAGCTGGCGGCGCTGATCGACGAGGCGCGCGACGAGCTGACGGCGGCGACCGCGGAGCTGCGCGAGCTGGCCCGCGGGCTGCACCCGGCGGTCCTGACGCAGGGCGGGCTGAGGCCGGCGCTGCGCGCGCTGACGGGGCGCGCCCCGATCCCGGTCGCGGTCGAGGGCGTGCCGGCGGGGCGGTTGCCGACCGCGGTCGAGACGACCGCCTACTTCACGCTCGCGGAGGGGCTGACGAACGTCGCCCGCCACAGCGGCGCCGGCAGCGCGACGATCGCGATCGAGCACGACGCCGCGCTGCTGCGCGTGACGCTGACCGACGACGGCCGCGGCGGCGCCTCGGTCGGCGGCGGCTCCGGCCTCGCCGGCCTGCGCGACCGCGCCGCCGCGCTCGACGGGCGGCTGTGGGTCGAGGAGGCCGCCGGCGGCGGGACGAGGCTGGTGCTGGAGGTGCCGTGTGCGTCCGACTGATCCCGACGGCGCGGCGGCGCCCGCGCCGCTGCGCGTTCTGATCGCCGACGACTCGGCGATCCTGCGCGAGGGCGCGGCGCGGCTGCTGGCCGACGCCGGCTTCGAGGTCGTCGCGCAGGCCGCCGACGCCGACGAGCTGCTGCGCAAGGTGCGCGCGCACAAGCCGGACGTCGCTGTCACCGACATCCGCATGCCGCCGCGCGGGGAGGACGACGGGCTGCGCGCCGCCGTGCGGATCCGCGCCGAGCTGCCGCACGTCGGCGTGCTGGTGCTGTCGCAGTACGTCGAGGAGGCGTATGTCGAGGCGCTGCTGGCCAACGGCGCTGCCGGCGTCGGCTACCTGCTGAAGGACCGCGTCGCCGACGTCGCGCGCTTCACCGACGCGCTCCACCGCGTCGCCGAGGGCGGCTCGGTGCTCGATCCCGAGGTCGTCGCGCTGATGCTCGGGCGGCGCACCGCGCAGGACCCGCTGGCCGCGCTCACGCCGCGCGAGCGCGAGGTGCTCGGACTGATGGCGGAGGGACGCACCAACCGCGCGATCTCGGGCGCGCTGCACCTCTCCGAGCGCGCGGTCGAGCGCCACGTGACGTCGATCTTCGGCAAGCTCGACCTCGAGCTGACCGGTGACGACCACCGCCGCGTGCTCGCGGTGCTGCGCTACGTGGAGGCGGTCGGGTAGGAGCGGCCGCGCCTCGCCGCGACCTCTGACCAATGGCGCTGGGCAGCGGTGCGGCGATCCGCCATCATTCCGCCGATGCACGGACGCATCCCCCTCGTCGCGGCGCTGCTCGTCGCGCTGACCATCGGCGCCGCGCCCGCCACCGCCGCCGCCAAGCTGCCGCCGAAGCCGGCCGGCTGGCCCGCGACGCTGCAGCTCGGCCTCAAGGACGATCCCGGCTCCGCCGCCGCCACGCGCAAGAAGTTCCGCACCGGGCTGCGCTACCAGTACCTCGCCGGCGGCGTCAACACCGGCGGCGGGTGGGCGACCTGGAACCCCGGCGGGGCGTACGTCTCCAACTACGTGCGCGAGTCGGTCAAGGCCGGCATGCTGCCGGTGCTGACGTACTACAACCTGCGCCACTCCAAGCCCGGCGCCGGCGTCGCCGACGAGCTGAGAGGCGTGCTGCGCAACCTCGCCGAGCCGGCGACGATGCGCGCCTACTACGGCGACGTCGCGCTCGCGCTCAGACGGGCGGCGGTCGTGCGGCCGAAGGCGGTCGTGCTGCACGTCGAGCCGGACCTGTGGGGCTACGTCCAGCAGGCGTCGGAGAACGACGACGCCGCGACCGTCCCGGCGGCGGTCGCGAGCAGCGGCGTGGCGGCGCTGCGCGGGCTGCCGGACACCGCCGCCGGCTTCGCGCAGGCGCTCGTGCGGCTGCGCGACGCGCACGCGCCGAACGTGCGGCTCGCCTACCACCTCAGCGACTGGGGCACGAGAGTCGACCTGCACCTGAACAGACCGAATGGCGCCCAGACCGACGCGCTGGCGCGCAGCGCGGCCGCCTTCGAGCGCTCGCTCGGCGCGAGCTTCGACCTGCTCTTCACCGACTGGGCCGACGCCGACTCCGGCTTCGAGCAGAAGATCCGCGGCGACGGCGGCGCCTCGTGGTGGTCGCCGGCCGACTTCACGCGCGCGAGCCGCTTCCTCGGCGGCGTCGTGCGCGGCACCGGCCTGCGCGCGATCGTGTGGCAGCTTCCGCTCGGCAACACCGTGATGCGCGCGATGGACGACACCTGGGGCCACTTCCGCGACAACCGCGTGCAGACGCTGCTCGACGACGGCCGCCGCCGGGTGCTGAAGAGAATGGTCGGAGCCGGCGTCGTCGGGCTGCTGTTCGGCGGCGGGGCGGACGGGACGACGAACGCCTCCGACTGGAGCAGAGACGGCGTCACGAACCCGCCGAGAGTGTTCGGCAGAACGCGCGATTCGTACAACGCCGACGACGACGGCGGCTTCTTCCGCCAGCTCGCGCGCCGCTACGCGCGCGACCCGCTGCGGCTGCCGTAGGCGCGCGCCCCGGCCCCGGCGCCCCCGGCGCACCGCCCGGGGACGCCCTCGGGGAACCCCCGATGGTGCGGGCGCCGTGCGTGGCGCAGCATCGCCTCCATGTACTCGACCTGGAGGCTTCCGATGCTTCGCCGAACGCGCACCGCGCTCGCCGCCGCCGCGGCGATCGCGCTGCTGGCGCCGCCGGCCGCGGCGCAGGCGCGCGGCACGATCACCTACGACGGCACGACGATGACGTTCAGCGGCGACGGCGCCGCCGACCACGTCGGGATCGGCGTCTCCCAAGGCGAGCTGTCGTGGGTCACCAGCGGCCTCGACGCGATCCCGGCGCAGTGCACCGCGGCCGAGTACGTCGACCACACCGCCTACTGCCCGTTCCCGCAGAGGATCGTCGTCGACCTCGGCGGCGGCAACGACAGCTTCTCGATCAGCAGCGCCGCGTGGGATCCCTTCCCGGCCGCGGTCGCGGTCGAGGTCCGCGGCGGCGACGGCGACGACCGCATCCAGAGCGCGCAGCTGCAGGACGGCGGCGCCGGCAGAGACAGACTCGAAGGCCACGACGGCGACCAGACGCTGCGCGGCGGGCCCGGCGACGACGTGCTCGACGGCGGCGCCGGCAACGACCAGGTCTACGGCGAGGACGGCAATGACAGCCTCAACGGCGACCAGTTCAAGGCGCCCGGCCGCGACGTGATCGACGGCGGGCCCGGGGAGGACGTCGTCGAGTCGGAGTGGGCCGAGGGTGCGCAGAAGGCGACGCAGCCGGTCACGATCACGCTCGACGGCGTCGCCGACGACGGCCGCCCGGGAGAGGGCGACAACGTCGTCGGGATCGAGCGCTTCAAGGTCTACACCGGCGGCACCTTCCACGGCACCGACGGCGTCGACACCTACGAGATCGAGCCGGGAGAGATCCGCCATCCGGCGACCGTCTTGGGCAAGGGCGGCAACGACCGCCTCGTCGGCGATGACGACGTCGAGACGATCGACGGCGGTCCCGGCGACGACTACCTCGAGGGCGGCTGGAACAACGACACGCTGATCGGCGGCCCCGGTCGCGACACGGTCTTCGCCGACGACACCGGCGCGCACTGCAACTACTGGACGTGGTGCCGGCTGCCGTTCGGGAACGACACCGTCGACGTGCGCGACGGCGAGGTCGACACGGTCGACTGCGGGATCGGCACCGACACCGTCAAGGCCGATCCGGTCGACCTGCTGAGCAGCTGCGAGACCGTCGACACCGGCGTCGCGCCGCCAGTCAGAAGAGCGCCGGAGGGTGGCGGAGGGAGAGCGCCACTCAGAAGAGCCGGCGAGAAGGCGCTCGCCGTGAAGGTCTCCGGCGCGAAGCTGGGCGCGGCGCTGAGAAGCGGGCTGTCGCTCGAGGTCGGCGCGCCCGGCGCCGGCAAGGTGAGCGCGACGCTGAAGCGCGGCAAGACGACCGTCGGCGGCGGCTCCGCCAGAGTCCGCAAGGGCGGCACGGTCGCGCTGAAGGTGCGCTTCTCGAAGGCCGGCGCGCGTGTGGTCAAGCAGGGAAGAGGGGCGAAGAAGCTGACGCTGATGGTCCGCTTCACGCCGAAGGGCGGGGGAGCGGCGCGCGTCTCGACCGCGGCCGTGACGCTGAAGCGCTGAGCGCTGCGATGGTGAAGTGCCCGCCCGGCTCACTGACCGGGCGGGCACCCCTCCATCGAGGGACCCTGCTGGTAGCTCAGGTGCGGAACTGACCGACGAGGCGCTCCAGCTCCTCAGCGGTCTTCGCCAGCTCCTGCGCGGAGGCGGCGATCTCCTGGGTGGAGGCGGAGGTCTGCTGCGTCGAGGCCGAGACCTGCTCGGTCGACGCCGACGACTCCTCCGCGACCGAGACGACCTCGGCCATGTTCTGCTCCATCCGCGTCGCGCGCTCGGTGATCTCGCCGACGGCGGTGGCGATCTGCTCGACGCGCCCGGTCATGTCCTCGACCGAGGTGCCGATCTGCAGGAACGACGTGCGCGCCTGCTCGACGGTGGCGGCGCCGTCCTGCGTCTGGCGGGCGCCGTTCTCGACGACCTCGACGGCGCGGCCGGTCTCGCGCTGGATCTCGTCGATCAGGCCGGAGATCGAGCGGGCGGCCTCCTGCGACTCCTCGGCGAGCTTGCGGACCTCTTCGGCGACGACGGCGAAGCCGCGGCCCTGCTCGCCGGCGCGGGCGGCCTCGATCGCGGCATTCAGCGCGAGCAGGTTGGTCTGCTCCGCGATCCCGGTGATCGTCGAGACGATCCCGCCGATCTGGCCGGACTTGG
>DATIOB010000790.1:0-7020 GCA_035473605.1 Conexibacter sp. | reverse complement strand
CCACCAGCGCCGACGGCGACGCCGACGCCGAGCGCCAGCAGCGCGAGCAGCAGCAGCGCCAGCCGGCGCCGCCGGATCGCGGTCGGGCCGTGAGAGGAGCGGCGGGGCATGGTCAGGACCCTATGGGTTGCACGTCGGCGCCGCGGTCTGTCACTTTTCCGCTGTTCCCCGACGGGCACAATGGAGGGATGAGCGCGAGTGCGAGATCGGTCGAGGAGGTCGGAGCCGTGAGCCGCGAGGTCCCGGATGCCATGGGCGAGCCGCGTCGCGAGCTGACCGAGCTGGCGGCGCGCAACGTGCTCGTCGCCGTCGACGGGACGCCCGAGGCGTGGGACGCGGTCGGGCTCGGCGTGCAGATCGTGCGCGCGACGAGGGGACGACTGACGCTGCTGACGGTCGTCGTACCCGCGCCCGCGTGGACGCAGGTCGGCCTCTTCGCGCCGCCGGCCGACGGCAGCGCCGAGCGCGCCGCCGAGCAGCGGCTGCGCGAGCTGGCCGACGCGATCCCGTCCGACCTGCCGGTCACCACCCAGCTCCTGCACGGCGACGCCGCCCACCTGATCGCGCAGCGCGCCGAGGAGGGCAACCACGACCTCGTCGTGCTCGCGGCGCACGAGCACGGGCCGATCGGCGCCGCGATCGAATCGGTCCAGCGGCGCCTGCTGAAGTGCACGCGCGTGCCGGTGCTGGCGATCCGCCGTCCGCAGCGCGGCGCCGCGCCTGACTGCAGCGACGATCCGCCGCCGCGCACGCCGACCGGCAGCGACGAGCCGCGCGACGCGGTGTAGCTGACCACACGCGAGACGGCCGAACCCACCACAACACGCGCGCGGGCGCATACGATCCGGTGCGATGACCGCCGAGCCTCCGCTCACGTCCCGTC
This sequence comes from Conexibacter sp., assembly GCA_035473605.1. Taxonomy (GTDB): domain Bacteria; phylum Actinomycetota; class Thermoleophilia; order Solirubrobacterales; family Solirubrobacteraceae; genus Conexibacter. Next base: position 6,137 of record DATIOB010000790.1, on the reverse strand, counting down.
CCACGGGCGATCCGCTGGTCGAGCGCGACCGCGAGCTGGCGCTGCTGCGCAGCCTGCTCGCCGAGGCGCTCGCGGGCGAGGCGCGCGTGGCGCTGATCGAGGGCCAGGCCGGCCTCGGCAAGAGCCGGCTGCTGGCCGAGCTGCGGGCGCAGGCCGCGGCGGCGGTGCCGGCCGTGCGCATCTGCTCGGCACGCGCGAGCGAGCTGGAGCGGGAGCTGCCGTTCGGCGTCGTGCGCCAGCTGTTCGAGCCGCTGCTGGCGCAGCCCGGCGCCGAGCGCTGGCTCGCCGGCCCCGCCGCCAGCGCGCTTCCGGTCGTCAGCTCGATCGCCGAGCCGACGCCCGACGAGGCGCCGCAGGACTCCTCCTTCGCCGTCCTCCACGGTCTCCACTGGCTCGTCGTCAACCTCGCCGCCGACGGCCCGCTCGTGCTCTCGATCGACGATCTGCACTGGTGCGACCGGCCGTCGCTGCGCTTCCTCGCCTACCTGCTGCGGCGGCTGGGGCAGCTGCCGGTGCTTCTCGCCGCAACCGTGCGCGTCAACGAGCCCGGCAGCGACGCCGCGATCCTCGGCGAGATCGCGCACGACCCCGCCGCCACCGCGGTGCGCCCGAGCCCGCTCAGCCGCGCCGGCGTGCGCTCGCTCGTGCGCGCGCGTCTGCGCGACGACGCCGACGACCGTTTCTGCGACGCCTGCGCCGAGGTCACCGGCGGCAACCCGCTGCTGCTGCGGCAGCTGCTCGTCGGGCTCGCCGCCGACGGCGTCGAGCCGACCGCGGCCAACGCCGCGCTCGTCCACGATGTCGGCCCGCGCGCCGTCTCCCGCACCGTCCTGCTGAGCCTCGCGCGGCTGTCGCCGGACGCCGCCGCGGTCGCGCGCGCGGTCGCGGTGCTCGGCGAGAGCGCCGACGTGCGGGCGCTCGCCGCGCTCGCGCAGCTCGACGAGGCGGCCGTCGGCGCCGCCGCGACCGCGCTCGTGCGCGCCGACCTGCTGCAGCCCGAGCCGCCGCTCGCGTTCGTCCACCCGCTCGTGCGCGAGGCGATCTACCACGAGCTGCCGCACGCGCAGCGCGAGCAGCAGCACGCGCGCGCCGCCGCGCTGCTGCGCGCCGCCGGCGCGCCGGCCGAGCAGGTCGCGCAGCAGCTGCTGGTGGTCGACCCGCGCGGCGAGCAGTGGGCCGTCGAGCAGCTCCACGACGCGGCCCGCTCGGCGCTGCGCAAGGGCGCGCCCGACAGCGCCGCGACCTATCTGCGGCGCGCGCTGGAGGAGCCGCCGGAACCGGCCCTCCTGCCGCAGACGCTGTTCGAGCTGGGCGTGACCGAGGCGCTCACGAGCGGCCCGGCCGCCGCGGAGCACCTGCGCGCCGCCTACGAGGGCTTCAGCGACCCCGGCGCGCGCGGCCAGGCGGCCGTCCTGTACGCGCGCACCCGGCTGTTCACCGGCGCCCCGCGCGCCGCCGGCGAGCTGGCCGAGGCGGCCGCCGCCGAGCTGCCCGACGAGTTCGTCGACCTGAAGCAGGCGCTCGGCGCGATCGGCGCGGTCGCCTACAGCAGCGGCGAGGCCGACTGGGCGGCCGCCGGGCGCGCGCTCGGCCCGTTCCTGCAGCGGCGCGTCGGCGACGGCCCAGGCGCGAAGATGGCCGCCGCGATGACCGGTTTCGTGCTCGCCGTCAGCGGCGCGATCGACGCCGCGCAGGGCACGGCGCTGGCGCGCGAGGCGATCGCCGGCGGCCAGCTGATCCCCTACGACGGCAACCACGTCGGCGTCGGGACGATGTTCCTGCTCGCGCTGGCCGACGACGACGAGGCGCTCGCCGACCTCGACGCGAAGCGCGCCTGGGCGCATGCGCACGGCTCGATGTTCGGCGCGATGGGCGCCAATCTGTGGGGCGGCTGGGTGCTGCTGCACCGCGGCGACCTGCGCGCCGCCGAAGCCGAGCAGCGCAGCGCGCTCGACCGGCAGACCGCATGGCAGGAGACCGGCATCGGGCGCGCCTACGGGCTCGGCTTCCTCGCCGAGACGCTGATCGAGCGCGGCGACCTCGACGGCGCTCAGGGCGTCATCGATCGGCACACGCGCGGCCCGGCCGACGCCGAGGGCGGCCGCTTCGTGCTGCGCAGCGCGATCCTGCTCGCGCTCGCCCGCGGCGACGGCGCGCACGCGCTCGCGCTGGTCGCCGGCTACGGCCGCCGCGAGGGTCCGATCCTGCACCCGGCATGGGAGCCGTGGCGCTCGCTGCAGGCCCGCGCGCTCGCGCTGCTGGGCCGCCACGACGAGGCGCTCGGGCTGCTGGAGCCGGAGCTGGAGGCCGCCCGCCGCTGGGGCGCGCCGGGGACCGTCGGCGCGGTCCTGCGCGTGCGCGGGGAGCTGCTCGCCGGTGCCGGCGAGGTCGACGCGGCCGAGCTGCAGCTGCGCGACGCGGCGACGCTGCTGGCCGGCTCGACGCGCCGGCTGGAGCAGGCGAAGGCGCTCGCCGCGCTCGGCGAGCTGCTGCGCGAGCGCGGCGGCTCGGAGCACCGCGAGCAGGCGCGCGAGCCGCTGCGCGGCGCGCTCGCGCTGGCCGACGAGTGCGGCGCCGACGGGCTCGCCGAACGGGTCCGCACCGCGCTCGGCGCGATCGGCGCGCGACCGCGCCGCGCCGCGATCGAGGGCGTCGCGGCGCTGACCGGCAGCGAACGGCGCGTCGCCGAGCTCGCCGCGGCCGGCGACAGCAACCGGACGATCGCCGCGACGCTGCACGTCACCCCTAAGACCGTCGAGGTCCACCTGACGAACGCCTACCGCAAGCTGGGGATCCGCTCGCGGCGCGAATTGGCCGACGCCTTGGGGGTTTCCGGCTCGGCGGACGCGACCCCCTAGTCCCCCGGGGGCCAAAGATTGGGGTCGCCGTCTCGGGGTCTCCTCGATGTGCGGGCCGGCGCGATACCCGAAGCTCTGGAACATGGACCGCCCGACGCCCCTGACCCTCACCCTCACGGTGCAGCTCCACCTCGACGAGGACGCCTTCACCGGACGTGCGCTCGACGACCTCGGCGCCGACCGCGAGTTCAGCGGCTGGCTCGGCCTGATCGCCGCGCTCGACGAGCTGATCGACACGGCGCCGGCGCGCTCCCGCGACAACGACGCAGCTTCTGAGGAGAGAGGCGTGGAGACCTCATGTTGATGACCGACCCAGTTCGCCCCGAGCCGCTCGACGCGCTCCTGAGCGTCGCCGCGGCGCCGCCCGCGCTGCGGCGCGAGAGCTACGGCCTCGGCGATCGTCCGCGTTCGCTGGTCGGGCGCGCCGCCGAGCTGGCCGCGGTCACGCGCGCAGTCGGCGGCGTCGCCGCCGGCGACGCGCGCATGCTGACGATCCTCGGCGAGGCCGGGATCGGCAAGAGCGCGCTGCTCACCTCCGCCCGCCGTCAGGCCGAGGAGGCCGGCGTGCTGGTGCTGGAGGGCCGCGCCGCCGAGCACGAGCGCGACGTCCCCTTCGGCGCGATCGTCGACGCGCTCGACGACCACGTCGCGACGCTGCATCCGCGCCGGATCGAGGAGCTGGGTCCGGAGCTGGCGGCGATCCTGCCGGCCGCCGCCGCGCACTCCGACGGGATGACCGCGATGGCCGTCCCGACGACCGCCGCCGAGCGCTTCCGCTACCACCGCGCGCTGCGCGCGCTGCTGGAGCAGCTCGGGCGCGAGCGGCCGGTCGCGCTGCTGCTCGACGACCTTCACTGGGCCGACGACGCCTCCGTCGAGTTCGTCCTGCACCTGCTGCGGCGCCCGCCGCGCACCGCCTGCCTCGCCGTCTTCGCGCTGCGCCCGCTGGCGCCGGCGCCGCAGCTGCTCGACGCCGCCCGCAACGCGCCCCGCTGCGAGCAGCTCGCACTCAGCCCGCTCTCGCACGAGGCGTCGCTGACGCTGCTGGAGGCGGTCTCCGACCGCGACCTGAAGGAGCGGATCGTGCGCGAGGCCGGCGGCAACCCGCTGTTCCTCGAGGAGATGGCGAGAATCATGCGCCTCCCCGGCGCTTCGCTGCCGCCGACGCTCGTCGCCGCCGTCCAGCTCGAGGTGCAGTCGCTGCCGCCCGCCTCGCGGACGCTGATCGACGGCGCCGCCGTCGCCGGCGACCCGTTCGACCCGGAGCTGGCCGCGGCCGCCGCCGGGCTCGATCCGCTCGACGCGCTCTCGCTGCTCGACGAGCTGGTCGCCGCCGACCTGCTGCGGCCGACCGGCGGCCGCGCCTTCCGCTTCCGCCATCCGCTCGTGCGGCGCGCGGTCTACGACGCGGCGCCTCCCGGCTGGCGGCTGGCCGCGCACGAGCGCGCCGCGCTCGCGCTGACGCAGCGCGGCGCCTCCCCGACGGCGCGCGCCTACCACGTCGAGCAAGCCGCGCGGCCGGGCGACGAGGGCGCGATCGCGCTGCTGGCGGAGGCCGCCGGGACCGCCGGCGACACCGCTCCGGCGACCGCCGCGCGCTGGTACGGCGCGGCCGCCCGCCTGCTGCCGCACGACCAGCCCGACCGCCGCTCGACGCTGCTGGTGCCGATGGCGCTGGCGCTCGCCAACGCGGGCAGACTCGACGACGCGCGCGGCGTGCTGATCGAGGTGCTGACGCTGCTGCCGGCCGGCCCCACGCCGACGCGGCTGGCCGTGATCGCCGCCTGCTCGGGCGTCGAGCAGACGCTCGGCCGGCACGTCGAGGCGCGCCGGCGGCTGCTGGTCGCGCTGCAGGATGCGCCGCCGGAGGCCGAGGCGATGCTCTCCTACGAGCTGGCGCTCGGCTGCTTCCACATGGGCGACGACGACGGCCTGCGCAGCTGGGCCGCACGCGCGCTGGAGCACGCGACCGACGCCGAGCCGGCACTGGTCGCCGGGGCCGAGGCGATGGTCGGCGTGGCACGGATCCGCGTCGGCGAGACCGCCGCGGGGCTGGAGCTGCTGAGCGCCGCGACGGCGCGGCTGGCCGCGCTCGACGACGACGCGCTCGCCGCGCGGCTGGACGCGAGCTTCCTGCTCGGCATGTGCCTGCTGCTGGCCGAGCGTCCGCGCGACGCGAAGGGCATCTTCGTGCGCGCGCTCAACGTCGCCCGCGCGACGCGCCAGGGCCACATGCTGGCGCCGCTGTCGACCGGCCGCACGATGGGCCTCGTCGGTCTGCTCGACCTCGACGCGGCGGCCAGAGAGGCCGAGGAGGCGGAGGAGATCGCCCGCCTCCAGGGCGTGCAGTACCAGCTCTACTGGTCGCTGTGGACGCGCGCCTGGGTCCACTGGGAGCGCGGCGAGACGGCCGCCTGCGAGCGCGTCAGCAGCGAGTGCGCGCAGATGGCCGCGACGCTCGACGACGAAAGCGTGATGATCCGCACCGGCCGCTGCCACATGGCCGCGCTGCGCGCCGCGCAGGAGCCCGAGGCCGCGATCGAGCAGATGCTCGACGCCGGCGGGCCGCTGCTGGAGCAGGTCGACACCGAGTGGTCGTCCTGGCTGCTGCTGCAGCTCGTGCGCGCCGGCGTCGCCGCCGGGCGGATCGAGGACGCGCAGCGCTGGAGCGCCCAGCTCACCGTGCACGCGCAGAGAATGGAGATCGCCGGCACCCGCGCGCGGGCGCTGATGGCGCAGGCTGAGCTTGCGCTGGCGGCCGAGGACGGCCCCGCCGCCGCGGCGCTGGCGCACGAGGCCGCCCGCTGCGGCGCCGACGTCGGGCTGCAGCTCGACGACGTCGGTGCGCGCCTGCTGGAAGGGCGCGCGCTCGCGCTCAGCGGGGACCGCGATGCGGCGCTGACCGTGCTGCATCGCGTCGCCGCCGACGCCGCCGCGGCCAGCGCGATGCGGCTCCACGACGCCGCCGCGCGCGAGCTGCGCCGCCTCGGCGCGCGCGTCTCCGCCGAGGCCCGCCGCGCGACCGACGGCGCCGCCGGCAGCGGCGCCGGCCGGATCGAGTCGCTGACCCCGCGCGAGCGCGAGATCGCCGAGCTGGTCGCGCAGGGCCAGGCCAACAAGCAGGTCGCCGCGACGCTCTTCCTCAGCGAGAAGACGATCGAGCACCACCTCTCGCGCGTCTACGCGAAGGTCGGCGTCCGCTCCCGCACCGAGCTGGCCGCCGTCTTCGCGCGGGCGGCGGGGCAGGAGTAGCCGGGCTTCTCCTACGGCGCGATCCGG
>DATIOB010000789.1:0-4674 GCA_035473605.1 Conexibacter sp. | reverse complement strand
CGGACGACAGGCAGGTGCCGCATGGCGCGCGTGATCCAGGGACTCGACGGCGACAGGATCGCCCGCAACGTCGCCGACGCGCGCGAGCGGATCGACGTCGCCGCCGCGATCGCCGGCCGCGGGCCCGGCGAGGTCGAGCTGCTGGCGGCGGTCAAGTACGTCCCGCTGGAGGCGATCGGGCTGCTCGCGCAGGCCGGCCTGAAGCTGCTCGGCGAGAACCGCGCGCAGGACCTGGAGGCGAAGGCGATCTCCCACCCGAACATGTTCACGTGGGACTTCATCGGCCACCTGCAGAGCCGCAAGGTGAAGCAGATCCTGCCGTTCGTGCGGCTGATCCACTCGGTCGCGAGCGATTCGGTGCTGGAGCAGCTCGCGCGCCACTCCGGCGCGCGCAGCGACCTCGAGGTGCTGATCGAGGTCAACGTCGCCGGCGAGGCGTCGAAGAGCGGTGTCGCGCCAGCTGACCTGGCCGCCTTCGTCGAGCGCTGCCCGGTGCCGGTCGGCGGTCTGATGACGATGCCGCCGCTGACCGGGCGAGCGGAGGACAACCGCCGTCACTTCGCCGCGCTGCGCGAGCTGGCGGAGCTGCACGGCCTGCCGCGCCTCTCGATGGGCACCTCGCAGGACTACGAGGTGGCGGTCGAGGAGGGGGCGACGATCGTGCGCCTCGGCTCGACGCTGTACGAGTGATTCGCGGCGCGCTCCGCGCGAAATGTTGCCGAGGCGCATAATGAAAGGCGTTGCAGGGATTCTCCTGGCCTGCACGAACCACTCACCGTCATGGCATTTCGCGACACCTGGCACCGCGCGCTCGTCTACTTCGGGCTCGCCGTCGAACACGACTACGACGACGAACCCGACTACGACCGCGATCGAGATCGCGGCCGCGAGCGTGAGCGGCAGCAGTACACCGAACCCGAGGTCGACCTCGAGGACCAGTACCGAGAGCGTCCCAACGTGCGCAGGCTCAGCAGCAGCCGGCGCCGTCGCGACGAGATCGACGACATCTTCGCGGACGACGCTCCGGTCGAGCGGCGCACCAGCGTCCTGCGGCCGGTCGGCGGCAGCGGCGGGGGCGGTGGCGGTGCAGGTGTGCGCAACGGTCGCAGCAGCGGGGAGGTCCGCGTGCATCTCGTCGTACCCAAGTCGTTCAACGACGCCCAGGACGTGGCGGACAAGTTCAAGGACTCGATCCCGGTCATCCTCAACCTGCAGGGGTCGGACACCGACCTCTCCAAGCGGCTGATCGACTTCTCGTCCGGACTCACCTACGCGCTCGACGGCGGCATGCAGCGGATCGCCGACAAGGTCTTCCTGCTCACGCCGCGCAATGTCGAGGTGTCGGCCGAGGAGCGCGCGCGGCTGATCGAGAAGGGCTTCTTCAACCAGAGCTGAGGGCGCTCCGAGCGGCCGGAACGGTACGCTTGCGCCCATGCAGGTAGGACTGATCGGAGCGGGCAACATGGCCAGCGCCTTCGCGCGCGGCTGGGGTGACCCGCTCCTGGTGACCGACGTCGACTTCGCCCGCGCCGAGGCGCTCGCGGCGGAGCTCGGCGGCGAGGCGGTCGCCTCCAACGCTGAGCTGGCGCGCCGCGCCGACGTCGTCTTCCTCTGCCACAAGCCGTACCAGCTCGACGAGGTCGCGGCCGAGGTCGCCGGCACGGACGCCGCGATCGTCTCGATCCTCGGCGGCGTGCCGCTGGAGGCGCTGCAGGGCGCCTATCCCGGTCAGCAGGTCTTCCGCCTGATGCCGAACGTCAACGTCGAGGTCTCGCGCGGCGTGATCGTGCTGGCGGAGCCGGAAGACGCCGACCGCGACCTGCTCGACCGCCTGCTCGGCCTGCTCGGCCGCGTCGGCACCGTCGTGCGGCTGCCGGACCGGCTGATCGACGCCGCGACCGCGGCGATGGGCGTCGGCCCGGCGTACACGGCGCTCTACGTCGAGGCGCAGGTCGACGCGATCGTGCGGCTGGGGATCCCGGCCGACGTCGCGAGCGAGCTGGTGACCGCGACCGTCGGCGGCACGATCGAGCTGCTCGCCGCGCGCGACAACGACACGCTCGCCGTCCGCCGCTCGGTCACCTCGCCGGCCGGCTCGACCGCCCGCGGCCTCGCCGCGCTCGAGCGCCACGGCCTGCGCACGGCCTTCGACGCGGCCGCCGACGCGGTCGTGCACGGGGGGAGATCGTGAACGGCGCGCTCGTCTTCGGCGACGCGCGCGGCACGATCGCCGACTACGTCGACGCCGTCTTCACCGTCTACCTGATCCTGATCTTCGCCTACATAGTGGTGTCGATCATCTTCAGCGTCGGCCTGCGCGTGCCGTACTCGCGCTGGACCAACGCCTTCTTCGACTTCCTGCGCCAGGTCGTCGAGCCGTACCTGAACATCTTCCGCAGATTTCTGCCGAACTTCGGTCCGTTCGACCTCAGCCCGATGGTCGCGACCTTCGCGCTGATCATCGTCTGGCGGATCGTCGTGGGGCTGATCCGCGGCTGATGAGCGCCGCTTCCGGCTGGCTGCGCGTCGGCCTGGTCGCCGCGCTCGTGCTCGTGCTCGACCAGGTGACGAAGGCGCTCGTGCGGGCCGACGTCGCGGTCGGGGAGAAGAACGAGGTGCTGCCGTTCCTCGACATCGTCCACGTCCACAACGACGGGGTCGCCTTCGGCTTCCTCGGCGGCGGCGGGGCGCTCGTGCTGATCGTCGTCCTGGCGGCGGTCGCGCTGCTGCTCGGCTTCTTCGCGCGCAACCCGACGGCGCGCTGGATGTGGCTGCCGACCGGGATGCTGCTCGGCGGCGCGCTCGGCAACCTCGTCGACCGCATCCGCCAGGGGTACGTGACCGACTTCATCGGACAGCCGTTTCTGCCCTCGTTCAACGTCGCCGACATCGCCGTCACGTGCGGCGTGATCCTGCTCGTGATCGTCTTGGAGCTGAATGCCCGCCGCCCCGCTGCTGCTTGAGGTCGCCGACGACGACGCGGGGGAGCGGCTCGACAGCTTCCTCGCCGGCCCGCTCGGCTCGCGCTCGAAGGCGCAGCGGCTGATCGACGCCGGCCTCGTGACCGTCGACGGCGCCGCGCGCCCCAAGCGCCACAAGCTCGCCGCGGGCGAGCGCGTCGAGGTCGCGCCCGAGCCGGCCCGCGAGCTGGAGCCCGCCGGCGACGCGCCGTACGCGATCGCCTGGGAGGACGAGCACCTGCTGCTGGTCGACAAGCCGGCCGGCGTCGTCGTCCATCCCGCGCCCGGCCACCGCAGCGGCACGCTGTCGCAGGCGCTCTCCGGCCGCGCGGCCGGCGGCGAGGACGCCAGCCGCGCGGGGATCGTCCACCGGCTCGACCGCGACACCTCCGGCCTGCTGGTCGTCGCGAAGTCAGAGGAGTCGCACCGGCTGCTGAAGGCGATGATCGAGGCGCGCGAGGTGCGGCGCGAGTACCTCGCGCTGGTCGAGGGCACGCCGCCGGCGCGCAGCGGCACGATCGACGCCCCGATCGGGCGCGACCGGCGCGTGCGCACGCGCATGTCGACCGAGACCGACGACCCGCGCGACGCGCGCACCCACTTCACGCTCGAGCGCGCGCTGCCCGACTCGGCGCTGCTGCGGGTGGTGCTGGAGACCGGCCGCACGCACCAGATCCGCGTCCACCTGCAGGCGATCGGCTTCCCCGTCGCCGGTGACCCGGAGTACGGCAGAGCCGGCAGATTCGGGCTGCAGCGGCAGTTCCTGCACGCGACGCGGCTCGCCTTCGAGCATCCGCTGACGGGCGAGCAGGTCGACGTCTCCTCGCAGCTCCCGCCCGACCTCGCCGAGGTGCTGGCGCGGCTCGAGTCGCAGCTGCGCTGAGTCGCGTAGACTCCACGATGTACGCAGTCAAACGAACCCGGACGCGTACGGGTCCGCTGCCCTGCTCGACGCCCTGACGTCGGGATCAGCGCGGCCCGCGGCCGGGAGCAGTGCCCAACACCACCCAAGGGAGCAACACCATGGCGACCGCAACCACTCCGGTTGACCTCAAAGAGCTGCTTGAGAACGGCGTTCACTTCGGCCATCAGACGCGCCGTTGGAACCCGAAGATGCGCCGCTTCATCCACGGCGAGCGCGCCGGCATCTACATCATCGACCTGCTCAAGACGCAGGAGCTGCTGACCGAGGCGCAGGACGTCGCGCAGCAGATCGCGCTGCGCGGCGGCACGATCCTCTTCGTCGGCACCAAGAAGCAGGCCAGAGACGGCATCAAAGAGGTCGCCGAGGCGGCCGGCATGCCGTACGTCAACCACCGCTGGCTCGGCGGCCTGCTGACGAACTTCGGCACGATAACCAACCGCATCAAGCGGCTGCACGACCTCGAGCGCTACGACCGCGAGGGCCAGCTCGACCTCCTGCCGACGCGTGAGCGCCTCGCCGCCAGAGCCGACCTGCTCAAGCTGCAGGCCAACCTCGGCGGCGTCAAGAACATGCAGCGTCCGCCCGACGCGATGTTCGTGATCGACCTCAAGGTCGAGGCGATCGCCGTCAAGGAGGCCAGACGCCTCCGCATCCCGATCATCGGCCTGGTCGACACCAACTGCGACCCGGACGAGGTCGACTACGTCGTCCCGGGCAACGACGACGCGATCACCGTCCGCGCGGAAGGCCGCGACCGACGCGACCTCGCGGGGCGCGACCGGAAGCTCG
>DATIOB010000788.1:0-4968 GCA_035473605.1 Conexibacter sp. | reverse complement strand
CATCCCGAAGCGATCTCTGGCGCCCTGCACGATCAGCACCGGCACGGTCACCGCCTCCAGCTCCGGCAGCCGGCTCGGCGGCGGCTCGGCCTTGCCGGCGCGTGCGCCCGGCTGGAGCGGGAAGGCGAGGCAGAGCACGCCGGCGGCAGCGGTCGCGGCGGCGGTGCGGCAGGCGACGCGCGCGCCGGAGGAGCGCCCGCCGGCGATCAGCGGGAGGCCGGCGAACGGCGCGCGCCCCGCGACCGCGCCACCCGCCGCGCCTGAGCCCGCGCCGCCCGTCCCGAACAGCGCCGCCACGACCGCCTCCCACGCCGCGTCGAGCTGTCTCGCCGGCGCCGCCGAGCGCCGCCCGGCGACCCGGTACGACTGCTCGACCAGCGCGACCGAGATCCCGTCCTCGACCGCCGCGGCCGTCACCGCGACGAGGTCGGGCGCCGCGACGCCGCCGCCCGCGCCGTGGCCGAGCACGAGCGCGGCGCGCGGCGCGGCGGCGGGGTGGAGGTGAGCGCGCGCCGGCCCGTGCGGGGTCTCGATCGGCAGCTCGGTCGTCTCGCCGAGCGTGGCGCGGGGTACGGTCATCGCATGGCTGATTCTGACAACAGCGCGCAGCGGGTCGCGCTCTATGTGATCAACCCGCGCGAGGCCGTCTCGGAGGCGCTCGAGCGCGTCGCGGACGCGCTGCCCGGAGCGAGCGTCGGCAGACCGGACGACGTCGGGATCGTCGAGATCGCGCTGGAGGCGCCGTCGTTCGACGACGCGTTGACGCAGGTCTGGAACGCGATCGCCGCTGCCGGCGCCGACGACGCGCTCGCCTTCGCCGAGCATCCCGACCTGCCCGGCCACTGGCGCGAGAAGGCGCGCGGGCCGGACGCCTGAGCGCGCTCCGCGGGCCGGCCCGGCGCCTCCGGCCGACGCGCGCGCTCTGCCGCGTCGCCCTGCGATGAGTTTCCCGGGGCCGCACGGTCTTCATCCGCATGACCTCCTATCGTGCGCGCCCGTGACCGAAGACGTTGAGAAGCAGGCGCGGGAGCTGTCCGCGCAGGTCGAGCGCCACCGCGCGCTGTACGCGCGCGGCGTGCCGGAGCTGGTCGACGCCGACTACGACGCGCTCGAGGAGCGGCTGGCCAGCCTGCTGGCCGACAACCCCACCTTCGAGCTGCCCGACAACCCGCTCGCGAAGCCGTGGTCGCCGGAGCTGGTCCCCGGCCAGACGATCCGCCACAGCCGCCCGATGCTGTCGCTGGAGAAGGCGACGACGGACGAGCAGCTCGACGCCTTCTGCGCGCGCTTCCCCGGCCAGCCGTTCCGCGTGACGCCGAAGCTCGACGGGATCAGCCTCGCGATCGCCTACCAGGACGGCGAGCTGGAGTACGTCGCCACGCGCGGCGACGGCCGCGACGGCGAGCGCGTGACCGAGAAGGTCCGCCACGTCGTGCTCGGGCTGCCGCTGCAGATCGGCGCGCCCGGCCGCGTCGAGGTGCGCGGCGAGGCCGTGATGCTGCGCTCGGTCTTCGACGCCTACAACGACACGCACCCGGACAGACCGCTCGTCAACCCGCGCAACGCGGCGGCGGGTACGCTCGTCCACAAATCGCCCGAGGGCTGCGTCAGAGAGGGGCGGACGCTGCGCTTCCGCGCCTTCGACCTGTTCGAGGACGCCGCCGCGGAGGCCGCCGACCCCGATGCCGCCGACGTCTTCGCGCGCATGGGCGCGCTCGGCTTCGAGCTGCCCGACGTGCTGGAGGCCGCCGACGCCGGCGGCGTGCGCGGTGCGATCGGCGTGATCGCCGGCCGCCGCGGCAAGTACGACTTCGACATCGACGGCGCCGTCGTGCGGCTCGCCTCGCGGCGCGCCTTCGAGGCCGCCGGCGCGACCGGCGCCGCCCCGCGCGGCGCGCTCGCGTGGAAGTACCCGGCCGAGGAGCGCGAGACGATCCTGCGCGCCGTCACCTGGCCGGTCGGCAAGATCGGCCGCGTCGTCCCGCGCGCCGAGGTCGACCCGGTCTTCGTCGGCGGCACGACGGTCACGTTCGCCTCGCTGCACAACCCGCGGCTCGTCAGAGAGCGCGACATCCGCGTCGGCGACACCGTCCGCATCATGCGCCGCGGCGACGTGATCCCGTTCATCGCAGGCTCGGTCGCCGACAAGCGCACGGGCGAGGAGAGAGCGGTCGAGTACCCGACCCACTGCCCCTCGTGCGGCACCGAGCTGGTCGTGAAGGGGACCGGTGAGGAGCTGTGGTGCGAGAACCTCCAGTGCCCGGCGCAGTCGGTCCGGCGGCTGATCCACTGGTCCTCGCGCCATGCGGCGGACATGGAGGGCGTCGGCACGACCTGGATCGAGAAGCTGGCCGAGGACGGCGTGCTGAGACGGCCGTCGAGCTTCTACGCGCTCACCGCCGAGCTGCTGATGAGCTACGAGCGGATGGGCGAGACGAGCGCCGGCGCGATGATCGCCTCGATCGACCGCTCGCGCGGGGTCGGTCTGCGCCGCGCGCTGATCGGGCTGGCGATCCCGATGGCCTCCGAGGGCGTCGCCAAGCGGCTCTGCCTCGCCGGCTTCGAGCGGATCGAGCAGCTGGCCGACGCGACCGTCGAGCAGCTGGAGGCGATCCGCGACATCGGCCCGAAGGTCGCCGCCTCGCTCGTCGCCTACTTCGCGCGGCCGGAGGTGCGCGAGGAGCTGGCCGCGCTGCGCGCGGCCGGGGTCGACCTCGATGTGCGCGACGAGGACCGCCCGCTCGACGTCGCCGAGGCGGCCGAGACGCCGCTGAAGGGCGCGACGGTCGTCGTCAGCGGCGGCTTCTCCGATCCCGACAGCGGTCAGAAGGTCCCGCGCCCGGCGGTCGTGCGGCTGCTGGAGCTGGCCGGCGCGACCTCGGCGACCTCCGTCAGCAGAGCGACGACCTACCTGATCACCGGCGCCGACGTCGGCGCGGCGAAGACCGACAAGGCGGCGAGACTGGGCGTCGCGGTCGTCGACCAGGCGCAGGCGTGGCAGTGGCTGGCGGAGGCCGGCGTGCGCTGAGAGCACGCGGCCTGCGCGGCCCCGCGCGCGTCGTTCAGTCGAGCAGGCCGCTGGCGTCCGACGGCACGTCGACGGCGTGCTCGCGCAGCGCGATCAGCGGGACGATCTCCAGCGCCCGCTCGTGCGTCGAGGCGAGCACGACGTAGGCGGCGGAGCCGTCGGCGTGGGCGCGCAGCCAGTTGGCGGCCGTCACGCACCAGCGGTCGCCCGGTCTGAGGCCGGGGAAGCGGAAGGCGGGGACCGGCGTCGTCAGGTCGTTGCCGATCGCGCGCTGGTGGTCGAGGAAGGCGGCCGTCACGACCGCGCAGATCGTGTGGCTGCCGAGATCCTCGGGGCCGGTGCTGCAGCAGCCGTCGCGGTAGAAGCCGGTGACGGGGTCGGTGCCGCACGGCTCCAGGTCGCCGCCGAGGACGTTGCGCTCGCTCACGCGGTCAGTATCCCCGCATCGGCGGCGGCAGCGTCATCGCGCGGCGTGCGCTGACGCGTGCGCGCGCTCAGACCAGACGATGCAGCGGCGCGCGGCCGCGCTTGCCGGCCGGCTCGATCAGCTCCATCAGCCGCATGCAGTAGACGGCCCGCTGCGCGAGCACGGTCGGGCTTCTCAGCAGCGCGCCCAGCTCGCGCGTCGTGAACGGCTCCGCGGGCAGCGGCGGCAGCGCGCCGAGCAGGTCGGCGGGCGTGCGCAGCTCGACGCGGTCGATCACCTCGACCAGGCGCCGCTCGCCCGGGTCGCGCGTGCGGCGGCGGACGCGCACCGGCTCGCTGCCGCGGATGTGGTCCTCGCGCCCGAGCAGCACCTCCAACGTCAGGTTCGGGTGCGCCAGCAGCGACGGGAACGTGACGAGCTTGTCGAACAGCTCGACGATCGTCGCTCGCCGCGGCGAGCGGCGCGCCGACAGCACCTCGCCGCCCTCGCCGACGCGCACGATCCGGCGCTCAGCCGCGACCGGGTGGACGATCCGCACGCGGTGGTCGTCCAGCAGCGCGTCGAGCTTGGGCCCGAGCGGCCCGAAGCCGCCGGTCTGCACCTCGACCAGCTCGCCGTCGGCGCGCACGAGGTCGATCACGAAGCGGTCGACCTTCACCTCCATGCGGTCGCCCGGCTGCGCCAGCGCCAGCTTCACCGCCGCGTGCAGCGGTCCCTCGCGCAGCACTCCGATCCCACTCATGCGTGGCGCAGCGTAGCCGACCGACCGGCCGTCCCCGGCTGCGTGAGGGGGTATAACTCCCGGATGACCCTCACCCGCCGCGAGCGCGTGCGCCAGCAGACGCTCGTCGAGATCAAGCAGCATGCGATCGCGCAGGTCGCAGACGGCGGCGCGGCCGGCCTCTCGCTCAACGCGATCGCGAGAGCGATGGGGATGTCCGGCCCGGCGATCTACCGCTACTACGCCTCGCGCGACGAGCTGCTCGGCGAGCTGGTGACCGACGCCTACGCCGAGCTGACCGCGACGCTGGAGCGGGTCGCGGCGGAGACGGCCCGCCGCGCCCCGGCGAGACGGCTGGCCGCCGTCGCCGACGCCTACCGCGCCTGGGCGCTGGAGCAGCCGCGCCGCTACGGGATGCTGTTCGGCGAGCGGCCGCAGGAGTTCGCCGACCCGGAGGAGGGGATCGCGGCGGTCCACGGCGCGATGCTGGTGCTGCTCGGGCTGCTGAGCGAGCTGGCGGGGGAGGACGGCGCCACGACCGCCCGCGCGACCAGACTCGACGCCCAGCTGACGAGATGGGCGCAGAGGCGCGGCGGCGAGGCGAGCCCGCTGGTGCTGCGGCTCGGCGTGCTGACGTGGACGCGCCTGCACGGGATCGTCAGCCTCGAGCTGGCCGGCGTCTTCGACGCGATGGGACTCGACGCCGGGCTGCTGCTCGACGCCGAGCTGGCGCAGGTCGTCACGGCGGCACCGGGCGCGTGAGATCCGTGTCACAGGAACCGCTGGCGCTGG